>DASYDA010000479.1:0-7606 GCA_036499865.1 Dongiaceae bacterium
CTGGCCGGAAACCCGGCAACCATCGTGGCGTCCAGCCGTTCAACCGCAACCTGCTTTGGAGTTCGTTTATGACCGAGGAATCCAATCCCGCCCATTCCGATCCTGAGCGCTCCGCCCATTGGATCTACAACCAGACGGTCAAGATGTTCGCCGCCGGGGCGACGCCGGAATTCGAGGATGCCGGCGAGCTGGAGAAATACTGGGGCCGCGCCTGGGGGATCGACAACGACGTCGGGCGCATCCGCTCGGTGCTGGTCCACCGCCCAGGCAACGAGATGAAGGTGGTCGATCCCGCGAAACGGATCGCCGAGATCGGCTCCTATGGCGATATCAAGGAAGGTTGGTACTTCCAGAGCGATTCCGTGCCACCTTTGGCCGAGATGCAGGCCCAGCATGACGGCCTGGTCGCGGCGCTGAAGGCCGAGGGTGTCGAGGTGCACTACATCGACGGCGAGGTCGGAAACCGTCTGAAATCGGTCTACACCCGGGATCCCGTGATCATGGTTAAGGGCGGCGCCATCGTCTGCCGCATGGGTGCCCGCATCCGGCGCGGCGAGGAACTCGCCGTCACCCGCACGCTCGCCCGGCTCGGCGTGCCGATCCTGCGCACGCTTTCCGGCAGCGCCGTCATGGAAGGCGGCAGCTTCGCCTGGATCAACAGCAAAACGGCCGTCATCGGCTGTGGCGTCCGCGTCAATCACGAGGGTGCCGCCCAGATCGGCGAGGTCTTGAAGCGCCAGGGGGTCGAGCTCATCGTCATGGATCTGGTCGGCTATGACATCCATATCGACGGCTCTTTCGTCATGGTGGATCAGGACCTGGCGCTGGTGAATCCCGCCGGCCTCACCTATGCTTTCATGCAGCAGCTGAAGGCCCTCAAGATCGAGACCATCGAGATCGAACCTTCGGACTATGAATGGATGGTGAATTCCCTGGCCGTGGCGCCACGCCGTCTCCTGGTCCCCGAAGGCGGTTCCAATCGGCTGCTCGACCAGTTCGCCCGGCGCGGCATCGCGTGGACCGCGCTGCCTTATGCAGCCATCCATCTGAATGGCGGCGGCATCCACTGCTCGACCACCCCGCTGATCCGGGATCCGGTGTGACGGCGAAGCGCCGCAGGTTGAATTCCGAGGCGCTGCGCCAATTTTTCCAGGCACTCCGACACCCTCTTGATCGTTGCGGAGACGTTCCATGGACAAATTCAACACGCTCCTGCGATTGGGTGTGATCGGTGCGGCAATGCTCTGCATGGCGGCGGTCTTCGCCTATGTGGGCGGCTGGCTCTCGCCGGAGCAGCTGACTCCGAAACGGCTGCTGGCGGCCTTATCGACCGGGGATCATCCTGGCTTCCGCCGCAACCACGCCAAGGGGGTCTGCGTCACCGGCTGGTTCGAGGGCAGCGGTCAGGCCGCCGAACTCTCCAAGGCCGCCGTCTTCAAAGCCGGACGTGCGCCGGTGGTGGGACGCTTCGCGCTTGCCGGCGACATGCCGTTCGAGGCGGACACCCCCGGGACGGTGCGCAGCATGGCGCTGCGCTTCCTGCCGGCCGACGGCGCCGAATGGCGCACCGGCATGAACAACATCCCGGTTTTCCCGGCAAACACCGCGCGCAGCTTTTATGAACTGCTGGAGGCCTCGGCGCCGGATCCGGCGACCGGAAAGCCCGATCCCGCGCGGATGCAGGCATTTCTCACCGACCATCCCGAGACCGCGCAGGCCTTGGCGCTCATGTCCAAACGTACGATTTCCGACGGTTTTGCCAATTCGACCTTCAACGGCCTCGACGCCTTTCGTTTCGTCAATGCTGCCGGTGTCTCGGTCCCGGCCCGATGGTCCACAATCCCCGAACAGCCCTTCGTGGCGGCAGGTGCGGTGCAGCCGACGGCGGGCGACGGCAACCGCTTGTTCGATGATCTTATTACCGCGATCGCGCGCCAGCCGTTGCGTTGGCAGTTGGTGGTGACCATCGGCCAGCCCGGCGATCCGACCAATGACGCCACATTGCCCTGGCCGGCGGACCGCCGGCAGGTCGATGCCGGCACCGTGGTCCTTGACCATGCCTCCAGCGAGGACGGTGGAAGCTGCACCGACGTCAATTACGATCCGCTGGTGCTGCCGCCCGGCATCGAGCCCTCCGACGATCCCTTGCTGAGCGCCCGGTCGGCCGCCTATGCGCGCTCCTTCACCTTGCGCGCCGGGGAAGCCGGCGAGAAACCGCCCAGCGCCGTCACGCCCCAGGAAGTCTCGGCGGGAGGCAAGCCATGAACGGATCGCGCATGCAATTCGCCGTCGCCTCCCGCTTCCTGCATTGGCTGATGGCGGCGATGATCCTGGCGATGCTCTTCATCGGCGTCGGCATGGTGGCGTCGGTCTCGGAACGCTACGAGTTTCTGGTGGCGATCCACCGTCCGCTGGGCATCGCCATCCTGGTCCTGGTCGTGATTCGCTTCATCAACCGGATGATCAATCCGCCGCCGCCCTTGCCGGAATCCGTGCCGCCGCTGCAGCGTCTGGCCGCCAAGGCCAGCCACGTCCTTTTATACGCGCTGATATTCCTCATGCCGCTGGTCGGCTGGAGCATGCTCTCCGCGGCGAACTATCCGATCGTGCTCTATGGGCCGCTGCACCTGCCGCCGATTCTGCCCCACGACCTCATTCTCCATGCCTGGCTGCGCCGCTTCCACACCGTCCTCGCTTACCTGCTCTTCGTCGCCATCCTCGTCCATTTCGGGGCCGCATTGCTCCATGGGCTGATCCGCCGCGATGGCGTGTTCCAGAGCATGGCTTCGTGGCGACCCCTGAGACGGAAGGAAGGCTTATGAACCGCAGCATGACGGCAAGGCCCAATACGAAAACCGCCGCTGCCCAAGCGGATCTTTTCGCGGCAAGGACTGCGCCGGTGGGGACCGCGCCAAAAGGGACTGCGCCGGAAGGCTTCGCCTATCGCCCGGATGCCGTTCCCCTCGCTTTGGAAAAGACGCTGCTGCCGATATTCGCGACACTGCCCTTCCAGCCTTTCGATTTTCATGGTTTCCTCGGCAATAGGCGCGTCGTCTCCTATGGATGGCGCTATGATTATGGAAACCAGGCGTTGCGCGAAAGCGATCCCATGCCGGACTTCCTGTTTCCCCTGCGCGAGATCGCCGGCGAATTTGCCGGCATCCAGCCGGAGCGTTTCGAGCAATCGATGGTGATCGAATACGCGCCGGGTGCGGGCATCGGCTGGCATCGCGACAAGCCGATGTTCCAGGATGTCGTGGCCTTATCCTTCCTGGCGCGTTGCCGCCTGCGCTTCCGTCGCAAGACAGGCAGCCGAGGTATCCGCAAAACCTGGGCGCGCGCCGATCAGGAACTGGCCCCAAGGTCGGTCTATCTGCTGCGCGGGCCGGCGCGCGAAATCTGGGAACACAGCATCCCGGCGCTCACCGAGCTCCGATATTCCGTCACCTTCCGCAATTTCAAGGCGAAGGCCGGCTCCGGGAAAGGTCGCCCCGGTGGCGCATAACGGCAGCAAGGGTTCGATCACCTATAACCCGGCCCGCGATATGCAGGTCTATGACGACCTGCCGCGCCCGATCCGCGACCACATGAAGAACTGCCTGGAGAACTGGGCCCTGACCGGTCACGTCACCGACTGGGTCGACCGCGACGGCATTGGCCATGTGCTGCACAGCTTCGCCGCCGGCAACCGCAGCGAATCCGAGCGCCGCGAGAGACAGCGCATGCGGGCCGCCGGCCCCTGGAAGGGCAATGCGCCGCTCAATCCGGATGTGCCGCAACGGAATCCGCGACGGCGCTCCCGGAGTTGATGGAGTAAACGGGCGGGGAAGGCATGCAGCAATATCTATAAAATGTCACTGCTTTTTACTTGCGTAGGTTGCGGTGCGAAGGTGATATTGGCCGGACTGAGCAGCAGCGATTCGATCAATCGGGAAAATGATGAAAAAGTTGATTTCCGTGGCGGTCTTTGCCGCCGCGTTGTGTTCCATGGCGGCGCATTCTTTCGCAACACCGATCACGCCGGCGAATTCGACACTGACCTCAGCTTCACCGGAACCGTCACCGCGATTGACGACACCACCGGTGCCAGCGGCTATCACGTGAACGACAAGATCGGCGGCATACTCACATTCGGGCCCCTCACGGGCAGTCCCACCACGGCGTCGGCCACGATCACCCATTGGGCCGGAAACTCGTCTTTCGATTTCTCCCCGATTTCGGCATCGGGCCAGACCACGCTCGATACCGAGAATATCGGCGGGCTCGGTTATTTCGGCTTCTTCTTCGAAGCACCGTCGGTCTTCGATCCAGGCACCGGTAAGAATTTTATCCCTTCCCAACTGCTCATTGATTACACGGTGGACGGTTCTTCCGCGGTGCCACTTCAATCGCTCAAGGATTTCCCGACGGATGAAGCCGGCATTCTCGCTTATCTTGGTGGAACACTGCTCAGCCACAACGCCGGCCTGGCCGGGGGGACGGACGCTGCACATAAGTTCAGTCTGACGTTCAACGTGGACAGTCTCAATCTTTCCGTCGCCTCGACCCCGATCCCCGCCACGTTTCCACTCTTCGTCTCGGCCCTCGGGGGAATCGGCTTTATCGGCTGGTGGCGTAAAAGATCGGCGAACGTATAACGCTGGATCTTCTGCTGCCGAAGCCCATCGCGCTCCACCGCTCTATCGTCCGGCACTGGCTGCCCGCGTGTAGACCAGCACCATTACCGCGCCGGTCTTGCCGGAACGTCACGCCCGACGATTGCCGAAGCTTTGCAGGATGAGACAAACCAGCTCCGCTTGACGATGCGTGTTGGTCTTTTCCAGCACGCGCTTCAGATACCAGCGCGCGGTGCCGACGCAGATGCCGAGCGTCACGGCGGCGTCGGAGAGTTTCGCGCCGTGCGCCAGAAGGGCGGCGAGCTCGGCTTCGCGCGGCGCAAAGCCGAAAGCGACGCCCAGTAACGCGGCATCGATGACGGGCGGGGTTTCGGATTCGACCACGAAGACGACCGCAACGGCGGCCGCTGGCCATCCGCCCGCCTTTGTCGCCGGGATCGGCATCACGTTCACCGTGAGGGGCGGGCGCAGCGAGGGGCGCGCGAGATGGAGGCGCGTCATGGCGCCGGTTTTCGCCGCAGCCGCCGGAGAAGTGGGGGTGCCATGCCGGATTGCCGCCGCAACCGCGCTCTGCAACGCCTGCGTTTCATGCGGCCGCCCGGCCACGAGACCGCCTTCACCGAGGATCAGCCCGTCCTTCGCGGCGGCGATCGCCCGCGCCCGCGCATTGGCAAGGATCGGACGCATCGTGGCATCCAGCAGGAGGATGCCCGTGTCGAGCCGATCGAGCACGCCCAGAAGGCTGGAGCAATGGTGTTCGGAAACCTGCAAGCGGCGTTGCAGCTCAAAGCTCACCCCGAAGAGGGGCAGCACGGTCTGCAGGTTCGCGGTGTCGTGGGCGGCGAAGTCGCGCCTCCGCTTCGACCGGCAAACCGCAAGGAAAATCGAGAATCCCTCAAGGTTTTGCCGCGTGGCCACGGCATAGAAGCCCTTGGCCGGCCGCACCACCTCGTTGTAGAACGCACTCCGCTCGAATTGCCGGTCCGAGACCAGTTCCGACCAGATCACCGCGGTGCCGTCCGGCATTGCCTGTTTGAAGGGCTCCATCCAGCGGGCGGCTTCCGGCGAGGTGAAGCGCCCAAGGTCGCTTTCATCCATGCCCGCGCTCTTCACCACCAGAGGCTGCCCGCTTGCGGTCTCATGGACGACGATCATGGCATGGTCCGCAGCCAGCAGATCGGCAATACCCTGAAGCGCCGGGGTCCACGCGGCCGATGCCGTGGCCGCGCCTCTGACACGCTCGGCTACATCGAGAAGGGCCGCAGGTTTCACGCTCCTCACCTTTCCCTTGCCGGTTGTGGATCGTCGCGGATCTGGAAGGCGATTATGTGGGTGGCGCCGGGTGCTGTCCACCGCACCGCGTCTTCCGCATCGCGCGCATCAATTGCCATTTTCCACGTCGAATCACACGGAAAACCACTGTTATCTTCCGGTTAGCCGCCGGTCCCGCGGCGTTCCACCCCCTCAAATGGGAGAAGCGCGCCCACATTGCCCCTGTCACAGTGCCCAGAATGGGGCTCGGGATCCGGGCTCGGGATCCGGCTGGACGAGACGGCCGAGGCGCTCACATTCGCGGGGGTTTGAAATGAAGCGGATTAATCTGTTGGGCGTCGCATCCGCCTTCATGCTGATGCTGCCCTTTTCCGCGCAGGCGCTGGTGATCGGTCCGGCGACCTACTCCGGTTCCAACTATTACATTTACGCGTATGGCGACGGATATACGACGGTACCGACCGGGCCGGTATCCATCTCCAAGAGCGCCACGTCCATCAATCCCTCTCTTTATGCTGGGACGGCCGCCGCGACGCTGGACATCAACGCCACCCCGTTTCCGAGCATCTCGGCATATGGGTCGGCAACCGGCGTCGGTCACGTCGCGGTCTCCGGGTCGATGAGCTACCAGTTCAGGATCGAAAGCGTCTCCGGGGTTTACGATCCAGACCTCATCGTTCCGACAATCGTCAGTTACAAGGGCAGCGTGAGCGCCCCGACCAACGGCGGCGCGACCGCATATTTCGACATCGCCGGGGATAATTTCGCGGACACGTACCAGGTCGTGGCGGGCGCGAGTCCAAGCGCGACCCATTCCATCAACGGGTTTCCGCAATCCTTCAGCGGTTCCTCGTTCGATGAACATACAGTCTATTCCATCATAGCGAATTCGTTTTACCACATCGATCTCACGGCGACCGCCGTGGTCGATGGATTGGGAAGCGCGAGTGCGTTCGTCGATCCCTACATCCAGATCGATCCGAGTTTCGCCGATGCGTCGAAATACACCATTGTGCTGAGTCAGGGCATCGACAACGTCGTCGCCTCTACGCCCATTCCGGCATCCCTGGTGATGTTCGCCACCGCCCTCCTTGCCATGGGGGCGATCGCATATCGCGGCAAGCGCCAAACCATGGTTGCATTCGCCGCTTGACCGCGTCGGGCGGGCATACGCGGCGGCGGATAAGCCCTTTCATGAACAAGGCAGTCTCGCCGCCAGCCTGCAGATGGCGGGCGATGTTTACCAATTGTTAATTCAATAAGCCTGGCAATCTTAAGTGGTGTGGCGCAAGATACCTTACTGCGCAGATGACTGAGGCAGGCGAAAGGGCATCGGCAATGACGGTCACATCGGTCGGCGGGCAGACGGTCGGGCGGCCGGAGCTCACCAAGGCAATCGAGGGCATGGCGGCCAAAGCGACCAAGCAACTCGACGCCACGGGCACTCTTGCCGGCTTCTCGTCGAAGTACGAGGACGCCACCGGTGACGGAACGATCGACATCTCCATCAGCGCTTTGGCGGCCTCGCTCTACGACAAGTCAGCCGGCAAGGGTGATTCCATCCTGGCTTTCAGCCTGCAGGCTTCGGACGGTTTCGAATCGGGCGGGACCGGCTCGTCGCTGACGATCAAAAGCGACCAGGATATAGAAGACTTCGTCGAGAAGTTGATTGCGAACACGAAACAACTCAGTTTCGGTCAAGGTTGGTTCGGCCCGCC
>DASYDA010000480.1:0-7437 GCA_036499865.1 Dongiaceae bacterium
GACCAGGCCCTTCTTGGGGCATTTCAAGTTGGCGAGCATGCGCGGCACGGTGTTGGAATAGCCGTCCGCCCAGCCGCTCACCAGATAGACCGGGCAGGTGATGGCGCCGTAATCCTCGCTGATCGAGCCGTGCTTCCAAAAGGCATCGCGCCGCTGGTGCTTCAGCCAGTTCGCCACCAGCAAAGGCTCGTTCTTCAGGCGGTTGAGCCAGGTCTCCTTCCAGGCATCGCCCAGCAAGGCCTTGTCCGGCGTGCGCGCCATATAAGCGAACATCACCGAGGCCCAATGGAGATTGTCGTTCAACAGCTTGCCGCCCATGAAATGGATGTCGTCGGCATAGCGGTCATCGGTGGAGCAGAGCGAGATCACCGCCTTCAGCTCCTTCGGCCGGCGGGCGGCGACCTGCAACCCGTTGAAGCCACCCCAGGAGATGCCGATCATGCCGATATCGCCGGTGCACCAGGATTGCTCCGCGATCCATTTCAGGATCTCCAGGCAGTCGTCCTGCTCCTGCTTCAGGTACTCGTCTTCCAGCAACCCATCGGATTCCCCCGAGCCGCGCATATCGACGCGCAAGCAGGCATAGCCATTGCCGGCAAAGTACGGATGCGTGAGATGATCACGCTCTACAGTACCATCGCGTTTGCGGTACGGAAGATATTCTAGGATTGCAGGTACCGGCTTCTGTTCTGCATCAACAGGTAACCACATGCGGGCCGCCACACGACAGCCGTCTGACAAGGTGATGAAAAGATTCTCGATCTCCCGCACCTGGCGCGGAAACTGGGTGACGATGTCCATGGGGAATTCCGTTTTGCTGAATGTGTCGAAGGAGGATGAGGCGGCGCACATGATCCTAGGCCTATGCCGATGCCGGGTTCAATCGCCCATGTGCCTTCCGCTGTCGTCTTTGTTTCGCGCGTTGATATATCGCCGCGTAAAACGCGCGAATTATGATTTTAGGCCTTGCTCGCTCGGTCGCCCCGCATGATTCAGAATAAGTGTTGACCTGCCCCCGCGTTCAGGCTGAACTTCTTCAATATCGATCTACGCTATTGAGGTGTGCGGCGGTTGCGAGTCATTCGCGCGTCGATGAGAAGGCTTGCAGCTATTTCCACGATCGAACCACAAGGCAGAAGAAGTCAAAGAGGCGGTCATGCCGCGCGAGTCGCACGACAGCGGCCGCGGCCGGTGCGCTCGCCCTATGTCGATCGGCCCTTCAACGTCTTCCGCCTGCTGAGCGAAGAAGGCCTCGAACTCATCGAGCGCAATGCCGACACCATTCTGCAGGAAGTCGGCATGGAATTCCGCGGTGACCCGGAAGCGCTTGAGCTGCTGCGCTATGCCGGCGCCGATGTGGATGGAGAACGCGTCCGCTTCGAGCGCGGCCTCGCCCGCTCTCTCGTTCAGGCGACGGCGCCGCGCGACTTCATGCAGCACGCGCGCAATCCCGCCAACAACATTCATATCGGCGGCGCCAGCGCCGTCTTCTCCCCCTGCGGCGGTCCTCCTTTCGTGCATGACATCGACAAAGGGCGGCGCTATGCGACGACGGAAGACAACCTCAATCTGCTGAAGATCGCGCATATGCTGCCCAGCATGCATGTGTCCGCCGGCGGTATCTGCGAGCTGATGGATATTCCGATCCCCGAGCGCCACCTGCATGCGATCTATAGCCAGTTCCACTACTCGGACAAACCGATCAAGGGATCGGTGCGCTCCACCGCGGCGGCGCATGACACGATCGCCATGACGAAGATCGTGTTCGGCGAAAACTTTCTTGAGACCAACAATTGCCTCTATGCCGGCCTCAACACCAATTCGCCGCTGGTGTTCGACGTCACCATGATGGCGGCGGCCAAGATCTATGCGCGCGCCAACCAGGCGGTGCTGGTCTCTCCTTACATCCTGGCGGGCGCCATGGGACCGGTCGGGCTGGCCGGCGCGCTCGCGCAGCAATTGGCCGAAGCCATGGCGGGCTTGGCGCTGGTGCAGCTCTTCCGGCCGGGCGCACCCTGCGCCATGGGCACCTTCATCGGCACAATCTCCATGCAGACCGGCGCTCCGGCTTTCGGCACGCCGGAATCGCTCCAGGGCATCACCATCGCGGCGGAACTGGCCCGGCGTCTTGGGGTGCCGGCGAGTTGCGCCGGCGGCGCCGTGACCGCATCCAAGATTCCCGACGCCCAAGCTGCCTATGAAAGCACCCTCACCTTGCAGACCACCTTCCTCGCGGGTGTGAATTATATTTCGCACGGCGCCGGCTGGCTCGAAGGCGGCCTCACCGCCGGCTATGAAAAGATGATCCTGGACGCGGATCTCTGCGAAGCCTTGCAGCTTGTGGCGAAGCCCATCGATCTCTCCGAAGAAGGCCAGGCGCTCGATGCGGTGCGCGACGTCGGCCCCGGTTCACATTTCCTCGGCTGCGACCATACTCAGCGCAACTTCGAGACCGCCTTCTGGCGCCCCACCGTCCACGACAACAAGACCTATGAGCAATGGACCCTGGAAGGCTCGCGGGACGCCGCGCGGCGGGCCAACGGGATCTGGAAGAAGATGCTTACCAATTACGAGGCGCCGCCGATCGATCCCGCGATCGACGAAGCGCTCCGGGATTATCGCGAACGGCGTCTAATCGAGATAAGGAAAGGGAACCACTATGCCGGATAGCGCATCCGTGAACTGGGGAGTTTCCGAAAAAGCCGCCGCCTTGCATGCCTCGGCGCTGGTCTGGGACGATCACGGCGGTTTCGGCTATTCGCAGGCATCGGCGCTGGAAGGCCTGAAGCGCTGGCGCGCCTCCGGCATCGACTATCTCTCGATCAATGCCGGCTATGACATCATGCCCTGGACGCTGACGCTCGAAGCCACATCGAAATACCGGCACTGGATCCGGACCCATCCGGAAGAGATGCTCCTGATCGAGACCGTGGGCGACATCTTCCGCGCGCGCGAGGAAGGCAAGCTTGCTGTCGCCTTCGACCTCGAAGGCATGAACGCGCTCAACGGCGATATCGGCATGGTCGATCTCTACTATCGCCTCGGCGTGCGCCAGATGCTGTTCGCCTATAACCGCAACAACCTCGCCGGCGGCGGCTGCCATGACGAAGACGTCGGCCTCACCGATTTCGGCCGGGAAGTGATTGCCGAGATGAACCGGGTCGGCATGGTGGTCGATTGTTCGCATTGCGCCTACAAGACCTCGATGGAGGCCATTGAGGCCTCGAAGGCGCCGGTCATCTTCAGCCATGCCAATGCGCGCAAGGTCTGGGACCACGAGCGCAACATCTGGGACGACCAGATCAAGGCCTGCGCCGCCACCGGCGGCGTGATCGGCGTGACCGGCGTCGGCCGGTTCATGGGACCGAAAGGCCCGGTCGTCGAGCATCTGGTCGAGCATATCGACCATATGATCCAGCTCGTCGGCCCCGAACATGTCGGTTTTGGCATGGACAGCATCCTGCGCGAGCACAAGCCGAACCAGCCTTTCACGCGCAGCCGCGAATACTGGCCGGAAAGCCAGTATCCCGACACCGGCTTAGGCTATGTGCCGCCCGAGGATGCACCCCGGCTGACCCAGGCTTTGCTCGATCGCGGCTATGGCGAGACGGAAATCCGGGGTATCCTGGGGGAAAATTTCCTGCGCGTGGCACGGCAGGTGTGGAAGTAGTCTCCGCCGCGCTAGCGGCCGGAGGGGTATATTGGAAAAACTAAAGCGCTAAAGCTTCAAGACAGGCTAAAGCTTCAAGACAGGGAGACATCGACATGACAACGGGAAAACCCATGAACGGCATCACGCGACGCCGCCTGCTCCAAGGCGCCGCCGCTACCGGCGCGGCCGCGGCCTTCGGCTCGCGGATGGCGCTGGCGGAAGACGGCAAAGTGCTGCGCGTCCGCGTCTATTCCGACATCCAGAATCTCGATCCGGCTTTCCGGGTGGCGGCGCCCGACGACGAGGTGATGCGCTGCATCTTCTCGCAATTGGCCCGCTACAAGGTGAATCAGGATACCTGGGACGCCGAGCCGATGCTGGCGAAAACGCTGAAGCAGCTCGACCCGACCCATGTGGCCTTCGAACTCCATCCCGGAATCCTTTATTCCGACGGCTTCGGCGAAATGGTGGCGAATGACGTCAAATTTTCCTTCGAGCGCATCGCCGATCCCAAAACGGCGGCCGACTATCACGACGATTGGGGCGCGCTGAAGCAAGTCACGGTGAAGGACAAGTATTCCGGCATCATCGAGCTCAATGAGCCCTTCGCTCCGCTTTGGAACAGCACCTTGCCGACGGCAAGCGCCGTGGTGTTGCCGAAAAAAGCCTTCGATGCGGCGGGCGGGAAGTTCACCACCAAGCCGCCATGCCAGTGCGGCCCCTATCGCATCAAGAGCTGGGAACCGAAGACCAAGCTGATCTTGGAGCGCAACCCGGACTGGAAGCTCACCACCCCGGATTTCGACGAGATCCAGATCTTCCCGATCGAGGACGAGAAGACCGCCGAGCTCGGTTTTGAAGGCGGCGACCTCGACTACACCTGGACCAGCATCAGCTCGATCAAACGCTATGAGCAGCAGGCCCCCAAGGACGGCAAGTTCGTCCGCAAGCCTTCCATGGCCTATGTCTGGTTGGGCATGAATCAGGACAACCCGGCGCTCAAGGACCAGCGCATCCGCCGGGCGATCCAATATGCCGTGGACCGCAAGGCCACGGTCGACGCGGCCTATCTCGGCGCCGCAGATGTCGCTACGGGCATCATCGCGCCGGGCCTGCCGGGTCACCGCGAGAAGAATCTCTACGATCACGATGTGGCGAAGGCGCAGGCGCTCCTGAAGGAAGCCGGCGCGGACAATCTCAGCCTGACGCTCGCTACCCTCAACAAGGCGGAGCGCATGGCGGCGGCCCAAGTCATCCAGGCCAATCTCGCAGAAGTCGGAATCACCGTCGAGATCGAACCGCATGACAGCGGCACATTCTGGAGCCTGGGCTCGGAGAAGAAGGGCGATAGCTGGAAGAAAGTGCAGCTCATCCTCGATCGCTTCTCCATGGAGCCCGATCCGAGCTGGGCGACCCTCTGGTTCACTCCGGAACAGATCGGCGTCTGGAATTGGGAGCGCTTCAACAGCAAGGAATTTGGCGACTTGAACAAACAGGCGGTGGCCGAACTCGACAACGACAAACGCGCCGCCATGTACATCAAGATGCAGGACCTCATGGAGGAATCCGGCGATTACGTGTTCCTGACCCATGAGGGCACCGGCGTCCTCTACAGCGACAAAGTCGTCCCCGCGCTGCGGCCCGACGGCGAGCCGCTGTTCGAACTGTTCAAGAAGGCATAAGAGAAAGCGTGAGCCTCTTCCTCGCTGAAGCGGAGACTCACGCTCTTCGCCTGGGATTTTCGGCATGCCGCCTCCCCCTGACCTTGCGGGACAGGGCGGAGGCGGCCGCTTTCTTCACGATCAAGCCATGCTGACATACGCCGTCAAACGTCTCGGCCTTGCGATCGCGGTGGTCGCCGTGGTGGTCGCCGTGCTGTTCCTGATGATCTACATCATCCCCGGCGATCCGCTGACCGTCGCTCTGGGGCCGCGCGCCAATCCCGACCTGGTTGCGGCGCTTCGGGTCCGCATGGGCCTCGACCAGCCTTTCTACGTCCAGATCCTGCACTTTTACCGCTCCGTCCTCACCGGCGATCTCGGCAATGACGTGCTGAGCGAGGAGCCGGTGCTGAACATCATCCTGCAGGTATTGCCGGATACGCTCTATCTGATCCTCGGCGCCATGAGCTGGTCGATCCTGATCGGGATTCCGCTCGGCTGCCTCTCCGCCATGTATCCGGGATCGCTGATGGACCGGGTGACGGCGATACTCTCGGTTTCGATGATCGCGGTGCCGGCCTTCGTGATCGCCGTTTACGCGCTGCTGATTTTCTCGATCCAGCTCCGCTGGTTTCCGGCGATCGGTGCGGGCGATGGTTTCTGGGACACGCTCTACCATCTGGTTTTGCCCTCCCTCGCCCTCGGGCTCGGCTGGGTCGGCTATATCGCCCGCATGCTGCGTGCCTCCATCCTGGAGGTGCAGGGCGAGAACCATGTGCGCACCGCCCGCGCCTTCGGCCTTTCGGAAAACAAGGTGATCTTCGACTATGTATTGCGCATCGCCGTGCTGCCGACCCTGACGGTGCTCGGCATCGGCATCGGACAGATGCTTTCCAGCGCGGTCTTTGCGGAAATCGTCTTTGCCCGACCCGGTATCGGCAAGCTGGTCTACGACGCGATCCTCACCCGCAACTATCCGATCGTGAGCGGGACCGTGCTGGTCACCACTTTCTTCTTCGTCGTCGTGAACGTCATCGCCGATCTCATGATCGCCTGGCTCGATCCGCGTGTGCGCCATGGCCTCCAGCGTTAGCGAAACCAGCACCACACCGGCTCGCCGAGGCCGGCGGAACGCGTTGCGCCGGCTCATGGCCGAGCCGCTCGGCGCCTTCGGGCTGGTGGTGGTGGTGATCGTCTTTCTGATCGCCATCTTCGCCGGCGTCGTGGCCGGCCACAGCCCCATCGCGCTCGCACCCGTCAATCGCTTCTTGCCGCCAAGCGGGGAACATCTCCTCGGTACCGACCAGCTCGGCCGCGACCTGTTCGCTCGGATCGTCTATGGCAGCCGGATCGCCCTCAGCGTCTCGATCGGCGCCACGCTGCTTTCGCTGCTGCTCGGCGTGGCAACCGGCCTCATCGCCGGTTACGGCCCGCGCTGGCTCGACAACGCGCTGCTGCTGATCTTCGATGCGTTGAAATCCTTCCCCACCGTTATGCTGGCGCTGGCCTTGGTGACCTTGGTCGGCCCCAGCATCGATGCGGTGATCCTGGTGGTGATCATCTCCGCCGCGCCGTCATACGCTCGCATGGCGCGGACCCAGACGCTCTCGATGCGCCATGCCGAATTCGTGCTGGCGGAACGATCGCTGGGCGCCGGATCGGGTCGCATCATCGCGACGCATATTCTCCCCAATATCATCGGTCCGATTCTGATTGTTGCCTCCATGGATATCCCGGTGGTGGTGGCGATCGAGGCCGGAATGAGCTTCCTCGGCCTCGGCGTGCGCCCGCCGACGCCTTCCTGGGGCAGCATCCTCAATGACGGCTTCTCCTATATCCGGGAATCGCCCTGGCCGGTGATCGCCGGAGGGCTTCCGATCGTCATCACGACCTTGGGCTTCACCTTCCTCGGCGAGGCCCTGCGCGACACTTTCGATCCCAAGCGCTCGGGGAGCCACTGATGGCGACACCGGCGCTTTCCGTCGAGCATCTCGATCTCGCCTATCGCACCGAGGGTGGCGTGCTGCGGGCTTTGCGCGACGTCTCCCTGGAGGTGGCACAGGGTGAGATCGTCGGCATCGTCGGCGAAAGCGGCTGTGGAAAATCGAGCCTCATCCAGGCGAT
>DASYDA010000481.1:0-2101 GCA_036499865.1 Dongiaceae bacterium
GTACCAGAGGTCGAGCTTCTCGGTCTTGACGATGTTCTGATAATCGCGCGCCGCCATCACGCCCACTCCGCCGAATCACGTGCGTCGATTTGAGGCATCGCGGCTTTCCCTGGCAGTGCTCCCGAGATCGGCGGTTGCTCCGCCGTTATTCTTCATACAATTCGATCATTTCAGCAGGCTCGCGCCGATGTCAAACGGAAATGGCGGGCTTTCGTTCGATTTGTATGACTTAAGTAGCCCATGTCAGGCCCCTTGTTCGCATACGCAAAAGCGGGCAAATTATCCGGGATATAAGAAGGATCGTCGTATCGGTCTGCCGGAAGATTGAACAAACCAGGGG
Source organism: Dongiaceae bacterium (assembly GCA_036499865.1). Lineage (GTDB taxonomy): Bacteria > Pseudomonadota > Alphaproteobacteria > Dongiales > Dongiaceae > Dongia. The sequence goes on from DASYDA010000481.1 coordinate 341, forward strand.
TCAGGCTCTCGCATGAAAATCGGCATTGTTAAGGAACGGCGCGCCCATGAGCGCCGCTGCGCCGTCTCGCCGGACACTGTGAAAAAGTATATCGGATTGGGCGCAACGGTCGCGATCGAGACGGAAGCGGGCCTGGCTTCCGCCATCACGGATGATGCGTTCCGTGCCGCCGGCGCGGAAATCGCCGCGGATGCCGGCGCGGCCCTGGCCGATGCCGATCTGGTGCTGAAAGTGCAGCGTCCGCTGACGGCTGGGGAAGGCGGTCCCGATGAACTCGCGCTGCTGAAAAAGGGTGCGGTGCTGATCGCGATCCTCAATCCCTATAGCGCGAAGGAGGCCATCGTCGATTACGCCTCCCGCGGCGTCGATGCGATGGCGATGGAGATGATCCCGCGCATCACCCGCGCGCAGTCGATGGACGTGCTCTCCTCCCAGGCCAACCTCTCCGGTTATCGCGCGGTGATCGATGCGGCGGCGGAATTCGGCCGCGCCTTTCCGATGATGATGACGGCGGCCGGCACCGTCGCTCCCGCGCGCGTGCTGGTCATGGGTGCCGGCGTCGCGGGCCTCCAGGCGATCGCCACCGCGCGACGCCTGGGCGCCATCGTCAGCGCCACCGATGTGCGTCCGGCGGCGAAGGAGCAGGTCAACAGCCTCGGCGCCACCTTCGTCGCCGTCGAGGACGAGGAGTTCAAGCAGGCGGAAACCACCGCCGGCTACGCCAAGCCGATGAGCCCAGAATACCAGGCTAAGCAGGCGGCGCTCACCGCTGAGACGATCAAGAAGCAGGACATCGTCATCACCACGGCGCTCATTCCCGGCCGCAAGGCGCCGGAACTGGTGAGCGCCGAGATGGTGCAATCGATGAAGCCGGGCTCGGTGATCGTCGATCTGGCGGTGGAGCAGGGCGGCAACTGTCCGCTCTCCGAACTCGGCCAGGTCGTCGAGAAGCACGGCGTCAAGATTCTCGGCCATGCCAATGTGCCGAGCCGCATCGCGGTCGACGCCACCAGCCTCTATGCGCGGAACCTGCTGAATTTCGTCCAGCTCCTGATCGACAAGGAGACCAAGGCGCTGAAGATCAATTGGGAGGACGAGATCGTGAAGGGCGTGGCGCTGACCCGCGACGGCCAGGTGATCCATCCCAACTTCAAGCAGCAAGCCTGAGAGCCCCCAATCCCAAGATTCGCCAGTTTTAAGACTTGAACGAGGCCGTCATGAATTCCGATCAACTCTCGCAGCAGGCGATCGACATCGCCAACAGTGCGCAGAACCTGGCCGCCCAGGCGGGGAAGCTTTCGCAGGATCTGGCCTCGCAGGTGGCACAGGTCGCGGCCGAGCAGGCCGGGCACACGCCCTTCGTGCAGCTTCTCACGGTCTTCGTCCTCGCCTGTTTCGTCGGCTACTACGTGGTCTGGCGCGTCACCCCGGCACTGCATTCGCCGCTGATGGCCGTCACCAACGGCATCTCCTCGGTGATCATCGTCGGGGCGCTGATCGCCGCCGGCCCGATTGAGTTCGATTTCAGCAAGATCATGGGCCTGGTCGCGGTAGCTCTGGCGGCGGTCAATATCTGCGGCGGGTTCTTCGTGACCTATCGCATGCTCTCGATGTTCAAGAAGAAAGAGCCGGCGAAGGGGAGCAAATAACGTGAGTCAGAATCTCGCCGCCTTTCTCTATCTGATCGCTTCGATCTGTTTCATCATGTCGCTGCGGGGGCTTTCGAGCCCCGTCACCTCCCATGGCGGCCTGCGCTTCGGC
>DASYDA010000482.1:0-4708 GCA_036499865.1 Dongiaceae bacterium
TGCCAAAGCCGTTGCCCTTATTGAAGTCGTTCGGTTTGGCTGTCCGGTTGGAGCTCATCGACGTGGGTCCGTCTTGCGAGGGTCGGATTTGCGCATCACAAACCGGAGCTGCGCTGAGGCCGCAATCCCCGGCCTGACTCATGTCCGCAAGGGCTGCTTCGGAAAACGCCAAGGAAGCTGCGAGCGCAGAACCAATGACCAATCCATATGCTGTGAGCTTCTTCATGGTGAAAGTCTCCTATTCGGATGCCTTCGCGCATCCAAGGTTCAGACGCTGCACCCACTTCAGCATCAAGTGATATCGGCCCCCACGGCCAATAGGGATCTGGTGTCTCAACCGCACCGCCGCTATTGCAGTGATGTGGAAGCAGTCATGACCATTGAGTATGGAGATGGGATGCGCCGGTTCCCAGGCGCAGGGGCAATCTGACGCGGCGATCTCCGCGGCCTGCGACAAAAAGAAACCCCACCGCAATTGAATGCGGCGGGGTTTCAGATCTTCCGATCAGAGAGAGTTAGATGCCGTGATTCAGACTCTGTGATTCACATCACATGCAACGATGAATCAGGCCTTGGACTGGACCGAGCCCTGGCGCTTCGCCATGAAACTCTTCGCGGTTTCCACGGCGACGGCAGCGTCACGGCAATAGGCATCGGCGCCGATCGAATTCGAAAAGGCTTCGTTCAGCGGCGCGCCGCCGACCAGGACCACATGGTCCGCACGGATGCCTTTCTCGGTCAGCGCGTCGATCACGACCTTCATATAAGGCATGGTCGTGGTGAGCAGCGCCGACATGCCGAGGATGTCCGGCTGATGCTCATCGATCGCCGCCAGATATTTCTCGACGGGATTGTTGATGCCGAGATCGATCACCTCGAAGCCGGCGCCTTCCATCATCATGCCGACCAGATTCTTGCCGATGTCGTGAATGTCGCCCTTCACGGTGCCGATCACCATCTTGCCGACCTTGGGCGCGCCGGTTTCGGCGAGCAGCGGGCGCAGGATGAACATGCCACCCTTCATGGCGTTGGCGGCCAGCAGCACTTCGGGAACGAACAGGATACCGTCGCGGAAATCGATGCCGACGATCCGCATGCCCTCGACCAGTGCCTTGGTCAGCACGTCATAGGGGGTCCATTTGCGATTCAGCAGGATATGGACGCTCTGCGCGATCTCCTCCTTGAGGCCGTCATAGAGGTCGTCATGCATCTGCTGGACGAGTTCGTCGTCGTTCAGGCTGTTGAGATCGAGTTCACCGGCGTCGTTCGCCATAATACCACCCAGTTGCTGTCGTCTTCCCGCGCTTTCGCCCCGCAAAAGCGGCGAGAGAGTGCCGGTAAGATCAGGAATTGGCAAGACGAGTAGCCGGTTTCCGGCCGCCGGAGCCGCGCCGTCGCGACATGTTCTGAAACGGGCGCGACAAAGCCGGAAACTTCCCCCTAAACCCATCCTGCGATTGCGATTCTAGCGGCCAGCTTGTATAGACAGGTAAATCTATTTTGGCGGTCGGCGCCTGCCGAAAAGTCATGGCGCCGGGCAGTGTTCTCAGTCGGACAATTGCTGTCGGGAAAGTTCTGGAGTTTCACATGGCAGACAAGGCTTTCGTTCTGGAACCCGGCAAGCTCGGCTTGACCGATCTGCGCGATCTCCTGGTCAACCGCCGCAAGGTGACCCTGGATAAGAAGGCCGATGCGGCGATCGACCGCTCCGCCGCGACCGTGCAGTCGATCCTCGACCGGCATGAGGTCGCCTACGGCATCAATACCGGTTTCGGCAGCCTCGCCCATACCCGGATCCCCGACGATCAGGTCGCCGAATTGCAACGCCGGCTGGTGCTCTCCCACGCGGCTGGCACCGGACCGCAGCTTCCCGACGAAATCGTCCGGCTGATCCTGATTCTCAAGATAAACGCCCTGGCGCGCGGTTTCTCCGGCATCCGCCGCAGCGTCATTGATGCGTTGCTGAAACTCTTGAATGCCGAGGTCTATCCGGTGATCCCGTCCAAGGGCTCCGTCGGTGCTTCCGGCGATCTCGCCCCTTTGGCGCATCTTTCGGCGGTGCTGATCGGCGTGGGCGGCGTGCGGCATGAGGGGCGTACCCTCTCGGCCGCGGAAGGCCTCGCCATCGCCGGGCTGAAGCCGATCACGCTCGCCGCCAAGGAAGGTTTGGCGCTCCTGAACGGCACGCAGGTTTCCACCGCTCTTGCCGTCGCGGGATTGTTCGCCGCGGAAGATGTCTATCTGGCGGCTCTGGTCGCCGGCGCCATGACCACTGACGCCTGCCTCGGCAGCGACACGCCCTTCGATCCGCGCATCCACGAGATCCGCGGGCAGCCGGGGCAGATCGAAGCCGCGAAGGCATTGAAGGATCTGATGGCGGGAAGCCCGCTGCGCGCCAGCCATCTCGAATGCGGACGGGTGCAGGATCCCTATAGCCTGCGCTGCCAACCCCAGGTGATGGGTGCCTGCCTCGATACTCTGCGCCACGTCGCCGCGGTGATCGGTCGCGAAGTGAATGCGGTTTCCGACAATCCCCTGGTCTTCCCGGAAACCGGCGAGGTGATCTCCGGCGGCAACTTCCACGCCGAGCCGGTGGCGATCGCCGCCGACGCCATGGCGATCGCCATCGCGGAGATCGGCGCGCTCAGCGAAAGGCGCACCGCACTGCTGGTGGATTCCAAGATGAGCAGCCTGCCCGCTTTCCTGGTGGCGGAGCCCGGGCTGAATTCCGGCTTCATGATCGCGCAGGTGACTGCGGCCGCCCTCGCCAGCGAGAACAAGGCCATGTCCTTTCCCGGCAGCGTGGATTCCCTGCCCACCTCCGCCAATCAGGAGGATCATGTGAGCATGGCGACCTATGCCGCACGTCGCACCCTCGACATGGCGGACAACACGGCTGGCATCGTCGCGGTGGAATTGCTGGCGGCGGCGCAGGGCATCGATCTTCGGAAGCCGATCGGAACCAGCGCGAAACTGAACGACGCCCTCATCGCGCTCCGCGCCAAGGTGGCGTTCTGGGACCAGGACCGCGAGATGGCGCCGGATATCGCCGCCGCGAAGGCGCTGATCGCAACACCGCTGTTCCATGACCTGGTGCCGATCCGCATCGCGTCATAACCACGCAGATCCTGGATTGCGCGGCTTCCGGCTCGCATATTTATACACGATGCTGACTATGTCAGGCTGAAGACAGCCGGACCCACCAGTCTGCACAAGCTCGGTAGCCGGATCATGCAAAACGCCGAGTGAGGGGTGAGCCAGGATTCGGGTTTATGCCGAAACCGGATCCAGAATCTGAACGAGCGCCGGCAGGGCACTCAAAACGTTCTCTTAACCATCCGGATAACCGTCACAGAGACGCGTTAGCGAAAGCAGCGCGCAGATTGTGTTGCGCTCGAATCGAGTCGACCTCGATCCGATCGCAACGCCCGGAACATAGGGTGGCGATGAGAAAGCGCTCGACTGGCTTGATCCTGACGCGGCGGCAAAGCCTGCTTCTCGCGGGCGGCGCCTTGGCCCAAGCGGTGCAGCTCGCAGCCTTTCCGAAATCCGCTTTCGCCGGCGGCGTGCAGATCCCGAAATCGCCGAACAAGCCGCAGGCGATGCAGCAAGATCCGTTCTCGCTCGGCGTCGCTTCCGGCGATCCCGCGCCCGATGGTTTCGTGCTGTGGACCCGGCTTGCGCCGAATCCGCTCTCGACAGACCCCGATATGCCGGGCGGCATGCTAGCAACGGCAAAGGGCGGCGTTGACGTTTCGCTTCGCTATGAAATTGCCGAAGACCCGGCACTGCAGCACGTCGTGCAGAGCGGGCTTGCTTCCGCGGAAGCCGCTTTCGCCCATTCCGTCCATCTCGAGGTCACCGGTCTGAAGCCGGGACGTCCTTATTGGTACCGCTTCATGACCGACCAGACGACGAGCCCGGTCGGCTGCGTGCGCACCGCCGCGGCGCCGGACGCGCCGCTCGCCAATCTGCGTTTCGGCGTCGTCTCCTGCTCGAACTACGAGCAAGGCTATTTCTCCGCCTATCGCCATCTCGCAGAGGAGGCGCCCGATCTGGTGCTGTTCCTCGGCGATTACATCTATGAAAATGTCGATCGTTCGCATCCGGTATTGCGGCGTCACAGCGACGGCGTTCCGGCGACGACTTTGGCCGGCTATCGCAACCGTTATGCGCAATACCGCCTCGATCCCGATCTCCAGGCGGTGCATGCCGCGGCACCGGCGCTGATGATCTGGGACGACCATGAGGTGCAGAACGACTATGCCGGCGAATGGTCGGAGACCTTCGACAATCCGGCGCGGTTCCTGCTGCGCCGCGCCGCCGCCTATCAGGCCTTCTACGAGCATATGCCGGTGCGCCCGAGCGTTTCCCTGCCGCGCGGACCGAATATGCGGATCTACGATCGCTATGGCTTCGGCAATCTCGCGACTTTCTCGATGCTCGATGGGCGGCAATACCGTTCGCGCGAGGCCTGCTATGCCAAGCCTTACGGCGGCGGGCATATCGTGACCGCAGCGACCTGTCCCGAGCTCGTCGATCCTTCGCGTTCCATGCTGGGCGAGGTGCAGGAGAATTGGCTCTATGACGGGCTCGCTCGTTCGCGCAGTCATTGGAACATCATCGGCCAGGACGTGCTGATGACCTCGCTCTACGAAGGGGTGAGAGGTCCGAAGACGCATGAATGGACGGAAGCCTGGGACGGCTA
>DASYDA010000483.1:0-5661 GCA_036499865.1 Dongiaceae bacterium
GGCGAATTTTTCCGGCTCCTGGACAGCTTCCAGCATTGCGTCTCCCTGCATGGTAAACCCTATCCGAGGCGGACCGGGTAGCCCGGAACCTGGCGAATCGGGCGAAAAACCAGCTTAACAGCTTAAGCGCAGGGACAGAAACGCGGCTTCACGCAGAGAAGACGGGGAAATATGGAGGGATTTATCGAATACCCCCGACGGATGACGCCGGTTGGGGAACCGGAAGCCATCCGTCTGTTGCGGTCGGACCGCTAGGGGGCCTCTCCGAGGAGAGAGCCGGGGCGCAAGGCGGGGTTTAAGCCGCCTTCAGAACCTGATGCAGGCGCTGCGTGGCCTGGACTTCGTCGATCCCGTCGATCGCCGCGAGTTCGCGAACCAGGCGGTCGAGCGCCGCCTGATAAATCTGGCGCTCGCTGTAGGACTGGTCCGGCTGATCGGCATTGCGATGAAGATCGCGCACCACTTCGGCGATCGAAACCGGGTCACCGGAGTTGATCTTGGCCTCATATTCCTGGGCCCGGCGCGACCACATGGCGCGCTTCACCCGCGAACGGCCCTTCAGGGTCTGCAAAGCGGTTTCCATGACTTTTCGCGTCGATAGCTTGCGCAGACCGGAATTGCGCGCCTTCGCCACCGGCACCCGCAGGGTCATGCGGTCCTTGTCGAAACTGATGATGATGACTTGCAGGCTGTGACCGGAGATGTCCTGGCTTTCGACGCCCAGAACCTTGCCAACGCCATGGGTCGGGTAGACAACGAAGTCGCCCTTTTTGAAACCGGCATTCTTATCCTTATCTTTAATCACTGCCTTTTTCGTCCTCTCCACCACGGTTCACTCCTTCCACAGCGAATCCGATCAACCCAATAACCGGCCACGCCTTGACTTGGGTAAAACCCAAAATCCGGACAGAAAAACGCATTTCCGGATAGGTACTATCCGGATTGCGTTACCCCCACATTGAGGCTTGGACGGTCCCGGAACTTATTAGATTCCGCCAAAAACCGCCCGAACGACCTGCTGAATTCTTATATCAGAAACATGCCCGAAGTTCAAGGAAACGCAGCTATGCGTCCATCGCAGCTATCGGCCGCGGACTCGCCGGGACCGTTATCGATAGGCGGCCGATCCGGCCATTAATATATTGATTCTATTGCGCTTTATCGGGCTCAGCGCTGAAAAACTTCTCGAATTTATCGGCGACACCCTTAAAGGCGTCGGCATCGGCGGGCGCTTCCCGCTTGCGGGTGATGTTGGGCCATTTGGTGGCGTATTCCCGATTGATTTCCAGCCAACGCTCCATCCCGCTTTCGCTGTCGGGAAGGATGGCATCCGCCGGGCATTCGGGTTCGCAGACGCCGCAGTCGATGCATTCGTCCGGGCTGATCACCAGCATGTTTTCGCCAGCATAAAAACAGTCCACGGGACAGACTTCCACACAGTCCATGTACTTGCACTTGATGCAGGCTTCGGTGACGACATAGGCCATAGGGCGACTACTCCGCGGGCGACGACTTACTGGACGCCGAATTCCAATCGATAGTCCCGAGCAACGTTCAGCAAACCAATTCGGCCGAAGATGTTCAGGCGGTCGGGTTGCTAGCATAGCCCTCGCGGGTGCGCAACACACAGCAAGACTGCGCGTCTGCGGCAAAACGCATAACTCAGTTCTCGCCCTGAAGCCGATCAAGCGCGCGGCGTTCCCGCTTGGTCGGACGTCCCGCGCCGGCGGGCCTCACCGCATCGACCGGCGTTGCTGAAACGGCGGCCGATTGCGGCGGATCGAGATCCTCGTAGAGCAGCCGTGCTTCCGGCGCCGGCCCGCGCCGTTCGGCAAGTGCCAGCACTTTGATGACACGCACATGGCGCCCGAGCGGGAACGTGAGCACGTCGCTGACCCGCACGCCGTGATGCGACTTGTCGGTCGTCTGCCCATTGACGCGAAACCGCGCCTCAGTGATCAGCTTGGCGGCGGTCGTCCGGGTGCGGGCGAAGCGGGCGTACCAGAGCCATTTATCCAATCGTAACGTATCGCTCATGCTGTGCGCTTCGCGGCCGCTCCCTCACTCATCGCAGATCGAATTTCATACCGGCCAAGGCGGCGAAAGGCGAGCCCAAGGGCGCGGCGACGGCGGTCGGCTTGCGGCGCTTCCTTCCCTTGGCGAAGCGCTGCGGCGCATCGGATTCCGTCACGCTGCCGCGCGGCTGATAGCCGAGGCCGCGCATGATCGGGCCGAGATCGTCGAGTGCGAGACCGGCGGCCGAAGCACTCTCGGCATCCAGGGCCAGATCGCCGGCTTTCGCCCGCTTGCGCAGCACGGCGGAAGCACGCTCCAGCGTGCCGAATTCGATCACCGAGCCGCCGATGCGCCGGCGCCCGAGCGCCAGGAGGGCGAGGTCGTCGATCGCCGCCGCATCACTCATGGAGAGGTGCCGCAGAGATTCCGGATCATGATCGCGATGAACCGCGAGCAGGAGCCCCAGCAGGCGGCGCTGGCGTTTGTCGCCGAGCCCGCCGATCCAGGTGGTCTCGAGACCGAAGCGAACGCCAAGCCGCGCGAGCTCGGCACGGCTCGATGGGTCGAGCAGTTTCAGCGATTCCCGGACCCGCTCGGTCGGGACCGCGCCCAGATGCTCAAGCAGCTGAAACGCGATCCCGCGCGGCACCGGCGGCAGTGCGGCCCGCACCATGAGATTCAAAGGCCGCAGACGGCGACGGATCAGCCCGTCCATATATCGCTTCAGCCGATCCAGCAGGGTACGCCGCTGCTGTTCGTCCAGCAGATCGTCGCCCAGGAGCCGAAGGCCGGGACGCAGGGGCGTATCGCCGGAGGTCAGCGCCGCGACCTCGGCATCGCGCCAGCAGACCCGCCCGCGCGGGCTGAGTTTGAAATCCGTATCGGCGTCGGCGGCCAGCATCCGCACGCGTTCGGCGATGGTGGGGCCGAGAATGCGCCGCGCCGCCGCCAGCAAAGCGCGGACTTCGTCCGGCCCGGCATCAGCCGCGCGCTCGAAGCGAAAGCCGATCAGCTTGCCGACCCGGTGGCCTTCGACGACCACCTCGTCGCCGGCCTCGACCTTTCCTTCGATCTCGCCGCCCGAACGCAGCCGACGGTGCAGCACGGCATGGCGGCGATCGACGAAACGTTGGGTGAGCGCCTGGTGCAGAGCCTCGGAGAGGCGATCCTCGACGCCCTGGGTGACGCCCTGCCAATGCGCCGGATCGGTCATCCAATCGCTGCGCTGGGCGATATAGGTCCAGGTGCGGATATGGGTGATGCGGCCGGTCAACTGGTCGATATCGCCATCGGTGCGATCGAGCCGCTCGACCTGCCCTGCCACCCAATCCTCGGGAAGACGGCCCGCGGTCAAATGACGATAGAGCTGCCCCAGCAGCCGGACATGGGCATCGGTCATCAGCTTGCGGAAGTCCGGCACCTGGCAGACATCCCAGAGCAGACGCACCCGACCCTGCCCGTGCGCCAGCTTGGCGATCTCCGGATCCTTGGCAAGGAATTCCAGCGCCTGCTGGTCCTCGGCGCTGCCTTGGCGAATGAGGCCGGAAACCGGAGGACGCTCCTGCAGCCCTTCGCGCAAAGTCCCGATGCTGCGGAAATCGAGGAATGCGTTCCGCCACATCAGATGACGCAAGGGGTCGAAGCGGTGATTCTCCACGGCCTCGACGATCTCCGGATCCATCGGACCGACTTCCGCCGTGGTGCCGAAGGTGCCATCGGACATATGGCGGCCGGCGCGGCCGGCGATCTGCCCGATCTCGGCCTTGGTCAGCGGGCGCGGCACCTCACCATCGAACTTGCGCAGGGCGGCGAAGGCGACATGGTGCACATCCATGTTGAGCCCCATGCCGATCGCATCGGTCGCCACCAGGTAATCCACCTCCCCGCTTTGATAGAGCCCGACCTGGGCGTTGCGGGTGCGCGGGCTCAAGGCGCCCATCACGATGGCGGCGCCGCCGCGCTGCCGGCGGATCAATTCGGCGATCGCATAGACATCCGCCGCCGAGAAGGCCACGGTCGCCGAACGCGGCGGCAGGCGGGTGATCTTCTTCGGCCCGGCATAAGTGAGCGATGAGAAACGCGGCCGCTGGATGAACTCGACACCCGGAACCAAGCCGCGGATCCAGCGGGAGACCGTCTCCGCGCCCATGAACATGGTCTCGGCCTGGCCGCGCGCATGCAGCAGACGATCGGTGAAGATGTGTCCCCGCTCGCGATCGGCGGCGAGCTGGATCTCGTCGATGCCGAGGAAATCCACCGGCCGGTCGAGCGGCATCGATTCCACGGTGCAGATGAAGTATCGCGCATTGCGCGGGACGATCTTCTCTTCGCCCGTCACCAAGGCGGCGGCTTCGACGCCCTTGGCCTTAACCACCCGCTCGTAATTCTCCCGCGCGAGCAGGCGCAAGGGGAAACCGATCATGCCGCTGGCATGACCGAGCATCCGCTCCATGGCGAGATGGGTTTTGCCCGTATTTGTGGGCCCGAGCACAGCGGTGACGCGCGGGGCGCTCCCGTTCATACCGACCAATTTCGGGGCTAAGCCCGCGAATTGCAAGGGGCGGCGAAGGCCTGTTGACGACCTTGGGCCCGTTTCATGAAACCGCAAAATTCGGACGCCAAACCGAAGAATCCTGTCGAAATCGGGTACCATGGAAGACTGTCGCTCTCAAACCGGAGTTCGGACATGCGCCTTTCCGATTTCAAGATCCTGACATTCGACTGCTATGGCACGCTGATCGACTGGGAGGCCGGCATCCTGGCCGCCTTGCGGCCGCTCCTGGCACGGTTCAACGGGTTGAGCGATGCCGCGGCGCTCGAAGCTTTTGCGCGTCAGGAATCGACACTCGAAGCCGAGCAGCCTGCCCTGAACTATCGCAAGCTGCTCGCCGAGACCTATCGCCGCCTCAACCGCGAATGGGGGGAGGCGGCTTCGGCGGTCGAGGCGGAAGCGACTCGCTTCGGCCAATCCGTTCCTGACTGGCCGGCCTTCGCCGATTCGGCGGAGTCGCTCGGCTATCTGAAGCGGCACTACAAGCTGGTCATCCTCTCCAATGTCGATCGCGAGAGCTTCGCCGCCAGCAACCGCAAGCTCGGCGTGGCCTTCGATGCGATCTGCACCGCCGAGGATATCGGCTCCTACAAGCCGGATCGCCGGAACTTCAATTTCCTGCTGGCGCGCATGAAGGAAATGTTCGGCGCCGGCAAGGACCAGATCCTGCACACGGCGCAGAGTCTCTTTCACGACCATCAGACGGCGAAGGAGGTCGGCCTTGCCACCAACTGGATCGATCGGCGTCAGGACAAGGCGGGCGGAGGCGCCACCCTGCCGGTCCCCGGCATCACGACGGATTTCCACTTTCCCAGCATGGCGGCTTTCGTCGAAGCGCACCGCAAGGAGAGCGCCGCCTTATCGCATTGAAGCGCGGGGAAGGCGGCGGAAGCGGAAGAACATCGGCACACGACCGGCCTCACGCGCCTTGTGCTCGTAGCGCGTCTCGATGGCATCGGCCGGACGGTCCAGCCAGTCGCTCGGCGCCTGCGCCGACCACTGAAAGGCGGGATGCACGGTCGCATGCCGCAGCGCCCATTCGATATAGGTGGGATCGTCGCTGGCGATGCGCAATTCGGCATCGTCGCGCATCA
>DASYDA010000484.1:0-23353 GCA_036499865.1 Dongiaceae bacterium
TGTCGCAGATCAATTTCACCGACACGAAATACTGGCTGAAAACCGCCCGGACGCTGACCGATGCTCTGCCCTATATGCAGAAATACACCGGTAAGCGTTTTGTCATCAAATATGGCGGCCATGCAATGGTCGATCCGGAACTCGCCCGGGTCTTCGCGCGCGACGTCGCCTTGTTGCGCCAAGTCGGCATCCTGCCCGTCGTCGTCCATGGCGGCGGACCCCAGATCGGCGACATGCTGAAGCGGCTCAACATCCAGTCGACTTTCATCGACGGGCTGCGCGTCACCGATGCGCCCACCATGGAAGTGGTGGAGATGGTTCTGGCCGGCAGCATCAACAAGCAGATCGTGGCCGCGATCAACGCGGCGGGCGGCCATGCCGTGGGCCTTTCCGGCAAGGACGACAACCTGCTGATGGCCAAGCCCGCCAAGATGATCAAGAACGGCCAGCCGGTCGATCTCGGCCTGGTCGGCGAACCCGACCGCGTCAATCCGCGTACGCTCCATTCGATGGAAGAAGCCGGCATCATTCCGGTGGTCGCCCCGGTCGGCTTCGGACCGAACCGGCAGACTTACAACATCAATGCGGATACCGCTGCGGGCGCCATAGCCTGCGCGATTGACGCCGAACGGCTGCTGATGCTGACCGACGTGCCGGGTGTCCTCGACAAATCCGGCAAGATGATCCATCAGCTCACCTCCGGCGAGGTCCGGGCGCTGACCGCCGACGGCACCATCTCCGGCGGCATGATCCCCAAGCTCGAGACCTGCCTCATGGCCGTCGAAGGCGGCGTCGAAGCCGCCGTGATCCTGGACGGCCGCGTGCCGCATGCCATGCTGCTGGAAATCTTCACGCCCCAGGGCGTCGGCACCCTGGTGACGCGGGGCTAACTCCCTCCTAAAGCCATCTCCGCTTGCGATAACCGCCTCGGTCTGCCATCACGTCCTTGGGACGCGACACAGGCTGGGGCGGCATGGATCTCGTCAATCAATTCATTTTCATCGGCGCGCTGCTGATCGTCTTGAGCGTGCTGGCAGGCATGGTCTCGTCGCGCCTCGGCGCGCCTTTGCTGCTGGTCTTCCTGCTGCTCGGCATGGTGGCGGGCGAAGACGGCCTTCTGCGCATCCAGTTCAGCGATTACCGCTCCACCTTCGCGGTGGGTTCGGTGGCGCTCGCCATCATCCTCTTCGAAGGCGGCCTGCGGACGCCGAAGGACGTGGTCAAGCTGGTGTTCTGGCCGGCGGTCAGCCTAGCGACCGTGGGCGTGCTGCTGAGCGCCCTGGCGATCGCCGGCGTGGCGCACCTGGTCATGGGACTCTCGCCGCTGGAAGGCGTGCTGATGGGCGCGGTGCTGGCTTCGACCGACGCGGCGGCGGTCTTCACACTGCTGCATGGCCGTGGCGCGGCGGTCAATGCGCGGGTCACCGGCACGCTGGAGCTGGAATCCGGCATGAACGACCCCATGGCGGTGTTCCTGACGCTCACCTGCGTGCACCTGCTGCAGCATCCAGATCTCTCGCCGGGCTGGTTCGCCCTGGAAGAATTGGCGATCAGCGCGATCGGCGGCGTCGCCTTCGGATTGCTGGGCGGTTTCGCGCTGCGCTGGCTGGTCGAGCGGATCAATCTCACGGTCGCCCTCTATCCGATCCTGATCGCCGCGGGCGCGCTGGTGATCTTCGGGCTCGCGAACATGCTCGGCGCCAGCGGCTTCCTCGCCGTCTACCTCGCCGGTGTCATGATGGGACGCGCGCCCTATCGCGCGCAGCAGGTCATCGCGCGCTTCCTGGACGGGCTTGCCTGGCTTTCCCAGATCGCCATGTTCCTGCTCCTGGGCCTGCTGGTAACGCCGACGCGGCTCTTGAGCGATCTCCCCTATGCCGTCGTCATCGCGCTGGCCATGATCCTGATCGCCCGGCCGGGTTCGGTGGCGATCTCGCTCCTCCCATTCCGCTTCACCTGGCCGGAGCGCGGCTTCATCGCCTGGGTCGGCCTGCGCGGCGCCGTGCCGATCTTCCTGGCTTCGATCCCGATCCTCTCCGGCGTGCCCGATGCCCAGCGTTATTTCAACGTCGCCTTTGTCGCCGTGCTGATCTCGCTGCTGATCCAGGGCTGGACGGTGAGCCGGGCAGCACGCTTCCTCGGCCTCAATGTGCCTGACGAAGCCGGCACGGCCGATCCCCTGGAGTTGGGGCTCGGACCTCAAGCGGGACGCGAACTGGCCGGTTTTCGCGTGAAACCGGGCGCCCGGGCGCTGCGGCATCCCTATGGCGAGATCACCCTGCCGCCGCAGAGCGAAATCCTCTCCGCGATCCGCGGCGACACCGCCCTGGAGCGGTTTCGGGATGCGATGCCGGAAGTGGGCGATTACGTGATCGCCATCGTACCGGCCCTGGAAATCGCCGGTTTACAGCGCTTGTTCGCCGAGCACGGGCCAACGGAAGTTGCGCTGGAAGGCTTCGGCGAGTTCATGCTGGCCGGCGATGCGCCCGTGGACGACCTGGCGCTCATCTATGGGCTCGAACTCGGCGAGCACCGACGCGGCGAGAATCTCGGCGACTTCATGCACGAACATCTCGGACAGATCGCCGTGGTCGGCGACCGGGTGCGGCTCAACGGCGTGGAACTGGTCGTGCGTTCGGTCCGGGACGGCCGCGTCACCATGGTGGGCCTGGAACTGGAGGATCAGCGCGCCAAGCTACCCGCCCGGCGCGCGGCGCGGCGGTTCCGGCGGCGCAGCCTGATCTGGTCGCGGCGATCCCTGCGGGCGCTCCGCGCCTCGCTTTCCGCTATGTTGAAACGCGCCCGCTGATCGCCGCCGGACGCCGCTCGGTGGAGGTTCGTTCCGGCGCCTGAAAGATTTCGAGCTGCCATGCCAGTTCCGAAACGCTGAGCGGAAAGCCGCCGTCGCCGGCCCGGGAGGCCAGCCGGTGCTCGGTGGGAATGCGTCCCGGGCCGGCCTGCAGCACCAGCGCCATCTTCATCGTGTGGCCGGCCTTCCAGGCGAGTGCGACGATCGCCTTGGGGCTGGAGGAGGCCAAAATCTTCCGGATCACCCGCTGCTGCATCCCGCTATCTCGGGCCAAGGCCGCGGCCGCGAGAGCCACGTCGCCGGATTCCGCGACCCGGCAGATTTCCGCTTCGCCGACAGGAAGCTTGGCGTTGCCGTCAACATCGTCGCCATAGTCGAGCTCGTTGACCGGCCGCCCGGCGCCTTCGCTTTCCGCCAATCGACGCTGCACGGTCTCGGAGATGGCGGCCGCGGTTTCCGGGTCGGTATCCCCGCGCCTCTGCAGAAGATCCAGAAGCGCTACGGAAACGAAGCCGGCAAGGCGGCGGAACGCCATCGACGGCAGGGTCGGCCGCTGCACCAGGGGCGCGTGCCAGTCCGCATAATTCGGTGCCAGATCGAGGAGCCTATCCATGGTCCCCGTATCGATCTCGGCGGCGTGATTTTTCAATAGGGCGGCCACCGCAACCGCGCCATCCGGGGCCGAGACGGCCGTCGCCACCAAGGCGTCGGAGAGCTTCGCGCCCAGCCGCCGCCGGCGCGCGATTGCCGACAAGGCCCCTTGAATCGGCTTGCTCTGGATGATCTCGATCAAGGTGGCATCGCTCAACAGCGGCGAATGCTCCAGCACGGGAGCCGCCACCCGGATCTCGACGTCACGCGCCAGCCTCCGGATCGCTTCGGCGGGAACGTCGGTGAGATCCTTCAAAGCTTCGGCGACGATCTGGCGAATGCGAACCGTACGGTCTCCCGCCAGAATCGCGATCACGTCGAGCGTCAGTTCGCGAATATTCGCGCGGTCTTCCTGCGGCAGGTCCGGTGCGAGCCGGCAGATCTTCTGCGCCACCCGTTCGCGGACGCCGGCGTCCCGATCATTGGCGAGAATGAGATCGGCCTGGCGCGGGGTGCCGCTATTGGCGGCAATGGCGGTGCGCACTTCCGGACGATCGTCTTCGGCCAGGAAATAGAGGATTTCCGGCTGGACGTCGGCGCGTTCGGCCAATCGCCGCCGGGTTTCGGGATCAGCGTCGGTCGCCAGCGCCTTGGCATCGCGATACTCGATCATTCTGAGCGCCGTCTTAACTACCCATGGCAAACGTGCTTCCCGCCGCGATTCCTCGGGCGGATGTGGCTCACACTCTGCTCCGGCTACCCTTAATGATGCGTTACGCGGCAAGGCTCCGGAAATGTGGCCCGGCCCGCCAGCCGGCCTTGCCGATCCCGGGCCGTACTCGTAATGTCCCCGCCATCTGCCAGGGAGCGGCCTATCGATAGTCGCCCGGGCGCTTTTAAGAACGATGCGCAATGCCGCAGGCTGATCTTTCCCATGTCGAATTCTGGATATTCGACCTCGACAACACGCTTTACCCTGCCCGGTGCAAGCTGTTCGACCAGGTCGATCGCCGGATCGGCCTCTATATCGAGCAGCTTCTGAACCTGGACCGGGAAGCCGCACGCGCTTTGCAGAAGCAGTATTTCCGCGACCACAAGACGACCTTGCGCGGCCTCATGGATAATCATGGGGTCGATCCCGGCCATTTTCTGGAATTCGTGCATGAGATCGACGTGACCGGCGTCCCCGCGGATCCGGAACTCGACCTTGCCCTGGACCGCTTGCCGGGCCGGAAGCTCATCTACACGAACGGCTCGGTCGCCCATGCCCAGAATGTCATGACACGGGTCGGCATCGACCGGCATTTCAACGAGATTTTCGATATCGCGGCGGCCGATTATGTGCCGAAACCCGATCCGGCCAGCTTTGCACGCCTTGTCGAGGAATATGGGATCGCGCCGGAGCGCGCCGTCATGGTCGATGACATGCCCCGCAATCTGGAGCCAGCCGCGGCCCTGGGCATGACCACCGTGCTGGTCTCCAGCCACCACGATTGGGCGCAGCCGACCGGCACCGAGGACTTCATCCATCACACCACCGACCAACTCGGCCAATGGCTGGCCGGGATCGGCGTTTCATCAGCAAGATTGGGGACGTGAGACATGGATATCAGGGGATTGCAGGCGGTCATCGACCAGGCCTGGGAAAATCGCACCAAGGTGAATGCCCATACCAAGGGCGAGATACGGGATGCCGTGGAATCGGCGCTCGAATTGCTGGACCGCGGCGCCGTTCGGGTTGCCGAGAAGCAGGACGGCAAGTGGATCACGCAGCAATGGCTGAAAAAGGCGGTGCTGCTTTCCTTCCGCCTTCATGACTCGACCCTGATTCCCGGCGGCGGCGAATTCGCCGGCCACGGGCGCGCCGCCTGGTACGACAAGGTCTCCTCGAAATTCGCCGGCTGGGGGGCGCAGCGTTTCGCCGAGGCCGGCTTCCGCGCCGTGCCGAACTGCGTGGTGCGACGCAGCGCCTATGTGGCCCCCGGCGTCGTCCTGATGCCGAGCTTCGTCAATGTGGGCGCCTATGTCGATGCCGGCACCATGGTCGATACCTGGGTCACCATCGGCTCCTGCGCCCAGATCGGAAAGAACTGCCACATCTCCGGCGGCGTCGGGATCGGCGGCGTCCTGGAGCCGCTGCAGGCAGGCCCGGTGGTGATCGAGGACAATTGCTTCATCGGTGCCCGCTCCGAAGTGGTCGAAGGCGTGGTGGTCGAGGAAGGCTCGGTGCTTTCCATGGGCGTCTATATCAGCGCCACCACCAAGATCATCGACCGCGCCACCGGCGAAATCCATTACGGCCGCGTACCGGCCTATTCGGTCGTGGTTTCCGGTACCCTGCCGGGCAAGAACCTGCCGAACGGGGAGCCGGGACCAGGCCTCTATTGCGCGGTGATCGTGAAGCGCGTGGATGAGAAGACCCGCTCCAAGACCTCGATCAACGAATTGCTCAGAGACTGAACCCCGTAGAGACTGAACACCCATGATCGATCCGGTCACCCTTGCCGCGGATCTCATCCGCCGCCCCAGCGTGACGCCGGTGGATGCCGGCGCGATCGGCGTGCTGGAAAGCGCCTTGAAACCACTGGGCTTCGAATGCCATCGGTTGCGCTTCGAGGCTCCCGGCACGGCGCCGATCGAAAATCTCTATGCGAAGCTTTCCAAGGGGACCGGCCGGCATTTCTGCTTCGCCGGCCATACCGATGTGGTGCCGCCTGGCCCGCGCGAGGATTGGAGCAAGGATCCTTTCGCTGGCGAGGTCGTGGATGGACGGCTCCACGGCCGGGGCGCGGCGGATATGAAAGGCGCGATCGCCGCCTTCGCCGCCGCTACCGGGCGGTTCATGGACCGGCGCGGCAAGGGATTCCAGGGTGCCATCTCCATGCTGATCACCGGCGACGAGGAAAGCGTCGCGATCAACGGGACCAAGCCGGTTCTCGGCTGGATGCAGGAACGCGGCGAGAAGCTCGATGCCTGCTTGGTCGGCGAACCCACCAACCCCAACACCTTGGGAGAGATGGCGAAGATCGGCCGGCGCGGCAGCCTGACCGGCCGGTTGACGGTTTACGGCGTTCAGGGTCATGTCGCCTATCCGCAGCTCGCCGAAAACCCCGTGCATCGGCTGGCGCGCATGGTCTCCCTGCTGACCGAACCGCTGGACCAGGGCACGCCGCATTTCCCGCCTTCGTCGCTGCAGTTCACCACCGTGGATGTCGGCAACCCGACCACCAATCTCATCCCCGGCGCCGCGCATGCGACCTTCAATGTGCGATTCAACGACACCTACAACCCGAAGAGCCTGGAAACCGAGCTCCGCCAGCGTCTCGATCTGACCGGCGCGCGCTATGACCTGAAGGTGGATTGCTCCGGACCGGCCTTCTTGACGCCGCCGGGGCCGCTCGCGGAAATCCTGTCGGTCGCCGTCCAGGAGATCACCGGCCTGCAGCCTGAGCTCTCGACCACCGGCGGCACCTCGGACGCGCGATTCATCAAGGATTTCTGCCCGATCATCGAGTTCGGCCTCACCGGAACCACGATGCACAAGGTGGACGAGAATGTTCCGGTTGCCGATATCGAGAAGCTGACGCAGATCTACGAGCGGGTCCTCGAACGCTTTTTCGCGAGGTAACGGTCGGCACTGGTCTCTTCGCCTTCCAAGAGGTGGCCGATCGCTTTCAAGGGCCGCACGTGGTCGCAGATGATCTTAGTGATCGCCAGCATCGGCACCGCCAGGACGGCGCCCGGCACACCCCACATCCAGTACCAGAAGAACAGGGACAGGATCACCGCCACGGGATTCATGGTGAACCGGCGCGCCAGCAGCATGGGTGTCACCACCTCTCCCTCGACGATGTGGATGGCGAGGTAGATCGCGGCGGGCATCACGGCCGGCAGCAGGTCCTCGAACCGCAGCAGGCCGGCCAGGAGGAACACGCCGATACCGCAGAGCGGGCCTAGGATGGGCACGAAGTTGAGCAGGAACGCCGCCGCACCCCATAGAATCGGGTCGCCGATGCCGCAGCACCACATGGCGATGCCCACCGCGACACCGACGATCGCGTTCATGCCGACGACCGTCAGCAGGTAAGCCGTGATGTCCTGCTCGACCTGCTGGGATATTTCCACGGCACGGCGCTTGTTCTCGAAGTTCGGCATGATCTCGACACCTCGCCGCAGGAAGGTGTCGCCGGAGAGCATCAGAAAGAACAGGACAATGGTCGTCGTCACCAGGCCTTCAAGCGCCGCCCGCGTGCCGCTGAACAGAAGGTCCACCAGCCCGATGCGCTCGACCGCCACCGTCGCGGCGTTCTTCGCGCCGCTGGTGGCCTGCTGCGCTTTCGTCAGCATGCCTTGCAAGGCGCCGATCGGCGCCTGCAGCGCCTTAAGCTTCTGTTCGAGGCGCGGGAAGCCGTCGGAAATCGCCTGCCAGGAGGGGGTCGGCATCGACAAAGCGAGCCCCAATCCGATCAGCAACATCGCCAAGGCCAGCATCGCCATCAGGGCCGAGAGCGGCTTCGGAATATGCAGACGCGTGAACCAGCGATACAGCGGCTGCAACAGGAGCTTCAGGAAGAAAGCCATCACCAGCGGCGCGATGATCGGTCCCGCCAGGTAGCAGGCGGTCAGCATCGCAAGCAGGAAAAGCCCGCCCAGGAAAATGGTTTTGGGATCGGAGGGAAGCGGCATTTCGGATTCGAGAGCGGCCGGCGATTCGCCGACCGTCACCGATTTCGTGACGGTCTCGGACAATTCGATGATCGGTTCCGGATTATCCGGAAGGGCGGCGACCCCCGATGACCCCACGATGGGCGAAGTCACGGTGGCGGAATGGCCCATCGTCGCGCCTCCCCTCCCCAGCCCCGCTAGGTGCGGCGACGCGATGCGAAGACCAGAACCCCGCCTGCAATCACGGCGATGATCCCTGCGATGTCCGGGATATGAATCGAATGCTCCTTCTCCGCGGTCGCCTGCAGCGGGCCGACATCCAGCACTTTCTCTTCGGTCGTATAGCTGAAACGTCCCACGACCAGACCGGCGATGCCGGCCAAAATCAAAAGAATTCCGATCAAAGCAAGCGGCTTCATGTCTGCCTCCACATTGCAGATGCGATATAGATCAGGCGGCGTTTCTGCGCGCGATTTCGGCCCTCAGCCGCCCATCGAGCAGCGCCAGGACCACGGCCTCCTCCGGCCTCAGACCGGGAAGCTTCTCGCTGAGTTCGGCGTCCACCGCCTTCTTGATGTTCACCAGCAAATCGCCGGCGAGATATCCGTTCAGAATCTCGGGATGCACGTAGCATTTCCGGCAGATCGTGACGGTGTTTCCCAATCGGGCCGCGACACGCTCGATGGCCGCGCGCAGATTGCGCTTCGCCTCGGCGGCGCTGTCGATTTCGCCGAATTCCTGTAGTGCCACGGCCGCCAATACGGTGCCCGCCCAAGTGCGGAAATCCTTTGCCGTGATTTCCTGGTCGGTGATTTCCCGAAGATAGTCGTTCACATCCGACGACGTGACCCCCTGTCGATGGCCGTCATCGTCGAGATATTGAAAGAGCTGCTGACCGGGAAGATCCTGGCAAGCCTTCACGATCTTCGCGACACGTCGATCGGAGATCTTCAGCCGCCAGCTCTTGCCGCTCTTGCCGGTGAACTGGAAGCGCAGCTCCGCGCCCTCGATCTTGACATGTGGATCCTTGAGCGTGGTCAGGCCGTAGCTCTTGTTCTGCTTGGCGTAATCCGCGTTGCCGACCCGGATGAGGGTGGTCTCCAGGAGATGCACGACGGTCGCCAGGACGCGTTCGCGCCCAAGATCCCGGCGCGCCATATGCTTTGCCACGGTTTCACGAATTCGCGGCAACACAGCCGCGAAATCCAGCACGTGGTCATATTTGCCGCTCTCCCGAATCGCGCGGAAATCGGCGTGATAACGGTATTGCTTGCGGCCTCTCGCATCCCTCCCGGTCGCCTGCAGGTGACCGTTCTCAAGGGAACAGATCCAGACATCGGTCCAGGCCGGCGGCACCGCCAACTTGCGAATGCGTTTCAGCGTCGCGGGATTCCGGATCGTCTTGCCGTCTTCATCGCGATAGGAGAAGCCCTTGCCAGACCTTCGGCGACGAATACCGGGTTGTTCGTCGGAAGCATAGCGAAGGCCTGCATGCCTGGCCGCTGCCTTCGCTTCGACAATGAGCGCCGATCCCTCCATAGAGGGTGACAAGCCAAATCCAAGGAGAAAGTTCCTCGGGCTTGGAAAATCAGAGTGAAACCAGCAGCTTAAAATGGCGGCTCACGATCCGCCGATGCCGGTTGGCCAGTCGCTACATCATCTTGCGAACCGCGAACCGGTTCCGGCCGCCTTGCTTCGCCTCATAGAGCGCCAGGTCCGCTTCCTTCAATATACGCTCGGCCTGCAAGTCGATGCCCTTCACGGAGATCGCGATGCCGACACTGGTTGATATGGCGACGTCCCGATCCCCAAGCTTGGCCGGTCGCTGCACTTTATCCAGCACTGTGCGAGCGACCCGTTCCGCGATTTCCTCCGCATTCGGCGCGGTCAGGATGATCACGAACTCGTCGCCACCCAGCCTTGCCACCTTGTCGGAAGCGCGGATAGAACTGCGGATGCGCTCGGAGAAAATTTTCAGCAGCGCGTCGCCCGCATCGTGGCCCAATGTGTCGTTGATTTCCTTGAAGTGATCGATGTCGAGATAGAGCACCGCGCCGTTCGCTTCCCCGATCGCCCAGAGCGAAACGGCCTCGCTCAACGCCTGCAAGGCGGCGCGCCGGTTGAGAAGGCCGGTCAGCACGTCCGTGGTGGCTTC
Source organism: Dongiaceae bacterium (assembly GCA_036499865.1). GTDB lineage: Bacteria > Pseudomonadota > Alphaproteobacteria > Dongiales > Dongiaceae > Dongia. The sequence goes on from DASYDA010000484.1 coordinate 10,221, forward strand.
CGCATTGAGCTCGGCTGCGCGGCGATGATGATCCGTGATATCCCAAGCGATTGCGTAGAAGCCCGTCACCTTGCCGTCGAGGTCCTTTTCCGGGATGTAGCGCTGCTCGACATAGCGCGTTTCGCCCTTGGCGATCATTGGCCGGACGAAGGCGGATTCGACGCCCGCCAGAGCCACGGTCACGTGCGGTTTCACGACCGCATAGATGTCCGGATCGTTCAGTTCCTCGATACGCCTCCCCAGCATCGATGCCGGGTTTATGCCGAACACGTCCTCGTATTCCTTGTTGCAGTATTCGTACCGCTCGTCGGTATTGAGATACGCGACCAAGGCGGGGACGGCATTGGTGATCGCACGTAACATCCTCTCCATGCGCTGGGATTCGCGATGCGCCCGTTCGGTGGCGGCCTGTGCCTGGATCAGGTCCTCCAGCAGATTCGCGAGCTCCCGTTCCCGCTGTTTCTGGGCGGTGATATCGGTGCGCACGCTGACGAAATCCCCGCCGGTGGTGCGCCGGTGGCTGACCAACACCCAGCGTCCGTCGTTGAAGGCGCCTTCCCCGAAATAGGGAGTGTCGCCCCGGAAGCGCGCCATCCAGGTTTCGACAAAACGGCCGATATCGGCTTCGGTGCGCAATCTCGGATATTCGCCCTGCTCCGCCCCTTGTTGCAGCATATCCGCAAGCGGCCGGCCGACCTGCAGGGCGGAAGCGCTGAGCGGATAGAGTTCGGCCATGCGCTGATTGAATTTCACGATCCGCAATTCGGCGTCGAGCAGAACGAAGCCTTCCGGAATGCTCTCGATCGCTTCATTCAGCCGTTCTTCGCTGCGCTGCAGGGTTTCCTGCATCTTGCGGGTCTGCGTGATGTCGTTGAACACGATGACGCCGCCGCGCATTCTTCCCTTGATATCGCGCAGCGGGCGGCCATTGACGCTCACCCGTCGCTGCTCGGCGGCTTCCGAGCCGAAGATCATCTCGATATTGTTGGTCTCCTCCCCGCTCAATGCACGCTTGAGAGGCAATCGCTCCTTCGGGAAGGGGATCTGGCCGTCCAGATCCAGGATTTTGAAATCGCCAACGCGAGCCCGGCCTTCTGCATTGAGCGCAGAATTTCCCCATAGTTTTCGAGCCATCGGATTGGCCATGATGATCTCGCCGCGCGTATTGGCAACGGCCACTCCATCGCTCATGGAATTGAAGATCGCCTCGAAGAGGTCCGTCTGGTCGCGCAGCCTCGCCTGCAGCGTAAGACGTTCGTCCTCGGCGGTCAGAGCGAGGCCGAGAATGGCGGTGGAGATCGGGATCACCAGATAGAGGGCAAGCGCGGTGAGCTGAAGCGAATCATGAGTGATCACCGGATTGAACAGCACCGCATTGATGAAGCCCACGGTCACCACGCAGGCGCCCAAAGCCAATAAGGCCATTCCGTTGAGGCGGAACAGACGACGGTCGCGCGCGGCAGCGAAGGCGATGCCGATCAATGCCGCCGCGATCGATCCAATGGCGCCGGAAGGGGCGCTGGCTCCCCCCAGCCAAAGCCGATAAAGAACCGCGACGGCAACGGTGACAGCCGTGGCAATTGGACCGCCGAAAGTCGCCACCAGGCCGATCATCACGTTGCGGCCGTCGAGGAAGGCGCCTTGCCCCGCCGACACGCGCAGAGACATCGCCAGAACGACGCCCAGCGCGAACAGAGCGCCGATCGCGATCTGCATCGCGTAGCGCGGGCCGATCTCGTAGCGCTTCAATCCGGCATAACCGACGACCACCAGCGCGAGGAGACTGACGTTCTGTGCGAGTTCGAGAACGACGTCTGCGATCGAAGTTACCATCCACCGTCCCTGCGGTTTGAGACGACCTACAGCCTAGAAATACATGGTTAAGCGAGCATTAACCCCAGATTCGGTTCGGTCATCAATTTGATGGGAATTTCGTCAACTCTTTTACCCAATCTAAACGTGCTCCAGGGATGATTTATTCCCGCCTATCGAGGTCAATGAACTGTCAAGGCCAAAGGAGTTTCGCGTGGACGGAATCAACGGCGCCCCGCCTGGCGAAGCAAATGGCGCTGCGGCGCCGCGCGCCAGGAGGCCTGGCGTCAAGCATATCAGCCTTGCCTTGCAAGGCGGCGGCTCCCACGGCGCCTTCACCTGGGGCGTCATGCACCGGCTGATGAGCGAACCGCGCATTTACATCGACGGGATCAGCGGCACCAGTGCCGGCGCGATGAACGCCGCCGTTTTTGTGGATGGATTCCTGAAGGGCAAGCGCCAGGGGGCGATCGACGCATTGGAGGCCTTTTGGGACCGCGTCGCGCGGATCTGCCCGATCCCGCGCGCTTTCCCGCGCGGTATTCCCGGCGCCTCGGAAGGCTGGGCCGTCGATGGCGATCCTACCTTCATGCTGGTCGATTTCATGACCCGGCTCTGGTCGCCGCGCCAGTTCAACCCGATGAAGATCAACCCTCTCGGCGAGATCCTTGCGGAATTGGTCGATTTCGAGAACCTGCGCGCCCATCCCGAGGTCAAGCTGTTCGTGACGGCCTCCAATGTCCGCACCTGCAAGTCGCGGCTGTTCCGCACCTCCGAGATCACCGCGCAGACATTGCTGGCTTCGGCCTGCCTGCCGTTGCTCTTCGAAGCCGTCGAGATCGACGGCGAGTTCTATTGGGACGGCGGCTATCTCGGGAATCCCGCGATCTACCCGCTGATTCAGGAATGTGCCAGCAGCGACGTCGTCATCGTTCAGATCAACCCGCTGAATCGGCCGGACGTTCCGGAGACCGCGCGCGACATCCTGAACCGCATCAACGAAATGACCTTCAATGCCAGCCTGGTGCGCGAGATGTCCGGCATTTCCACCATCACCAAGCTGGTGGAAAGCGGCACCCTCAAGGACGACCGCTATATGGCTGTGCGCTTCCATGAGATCGGCGCCGAGGTCGAACTGGCGGAGATGGGCGCCCTTAGCAAGATGAACACGGAGCGTCCTTTCCTGGAGCACCTGCATCGTCTCGGTTACGAGACCGCCGATAATTGGATCGCGAAGAATTTTGACAAGCTCGGCTGGGAAAGCACCCTCGACGTCGTCGAGCGTTTCGGCTGAAGGGAATCAGCGGCTTTTCAAGAAATCCCAATCGAACGGAACCTCCGCCATGGCCCCCGAGACGTCGATGATCCGCAGTGCTTGCGGCTTACGCTGGATATCCGCCACTTTCGACCATTCCGGCCCCATCGCGGTCGCGCCGAAGGCATAGGGTATCGCCACGTCTCCCTTCGGCTTCAACTCGAGAGCCGTATTGTAGCCGGCGGCGCTCACGGGATTGGATGCGATCGACGCACGGTGCCCTTCCGCGCCATAGGAGCAGAGCTCCTCGATGCCGAGACAGCCCGTGTGCCGGCTGGACCAGGGTTCGTAAAAGCGCCCGCCATTCGACATCCAGAGCATGGTGCCGGTCAGTATCTTCGGGTCCTTGATCGCGAAGAAAAGGAAGCCCTCGCTGCGGCAGAGGGCGGCGGACCAGGCGAATTCCCGCCCCGGCTCATCGACCAGGAACACCACATCCTCCGCCCGAGGATCGATCGGATGTCGCGTGAGGTCGATCGGGGTCCCGTCGGCACGCTTTGCGCGGCTGAGGTCGGCGAAGCGCTGCGGATAGGCCAAGGCGAAGCGACCGCGCTCCGGGTCAGGTTCCTGCGGCGCCTCCGGCGTGATACCGAAGGCTTTGGGCGAGAAGGAAAGCGTCAATCCGCCGGAGGATCGCACCATCACATGATGGCCGACCGGCAGCGCGCCCTGCCCGCCCGTGAAGACATGGTGCTGATAGATCACCGGATGCCCTGGATGCAGCGTGATTTCCTTGGTCACGCTGGCGCCCATGACCGGATTTTCCAGCCGGAAGCCGATCGTGGAGCCGCCCGAAGCGTCTTTCGCCTCGCCGGCGGCCTGCCACCGCCCGTTGGACGTCCAGCCGTGGAATGGCGAGCCGTCGAGATCGGCGGCGCAGAACGGTGCGCAAAAGAAGTCTCCGGCCAGATTCCGCAGCGCGACAGGCGTATCCGCGGGCAACGTTTCCTCGCGCCAGGGTGCGCGATGCAGCGGGCTGATCTCCCGGCCGCCGGAACGGAACACCACCCGGTCGAAATGGCCGCCTTCCGGATTGAAATCGATTGCGACGGTGTCGCTGGCGATGGGATGAAGCTTCGCGATGCGGGTCATTGTCAGCCTCCGAAGGCCGGGCGCGGGACGCCGCTGAAGCCGGTTTTCACCGCAAAGAGCCCACCCGCCTGGGGTTGAGTTTCAAGTTCCGCATCCGAGAGATGCGCCCGTGATGTGGTGACGTAGAGCGTATCCAGCGCTTCGCCGCCGAAGGCACAGCAGGTTACGCGGGCCGCCGGAATCTTCACGATCTGGTCGATGCGGCCGTCCGGCGCGAAGCGGATGACACAGCTTCCTTCCCAGCGCGCGTTCCACAACCCGCCTTCGGAATCGATGGTGGAACCGTCGGGATGCCCCAGGCCTTCGGGATTTGCGAACAGCCGCTTGTTGGAAAGGGCGCCGATTTCCAGATCGAAATCATAGGCTTCGATGGAGCCACGCATCGTGTCGCAGAAGTAGAAGGTCTTATAGTCGGGGCTGAAGGCGCTGGAATTGGGAATGCCGATGCCGCCTTCGATCGGCACAACTCGAAAATCCGATTCCACCTTATAGAGCGTGCCGGCGGATTCCGTGATCGGAACGTTTTCACCACCGGGGCCGATATTGTTGCGCATGGTGCCGTACCAGAAGCGTCCCTTGGCATCCGTGGTGCCGTCATTGCTGCGATTCTGCGGGATGGACGCTTCGGGCGCCGCAACCCGCCGCAATGCACCTTTTCCGTCTTCCGCTTCCGGCTCGAAGATGTTGAGCCCGTGATGGGAGGCGATCAGCAGGCTGCCATCCTTGCGCTTGGCCATGGTGGAAATGGCGTCCGGCATATTCCAGATCCGATGCCCCCCGGTTCTCGGATCGAGGCGATGGAGTCGGGAGGGCATCGGAAGGTCGAGCCAATAGAGCGCTTTTTCCTCCGGGCACCAGAAAATGCCCTCGCCCAGCCGATCGCGGCAATCGACCACGCAAGCGGCCTCCATATCGGTCATGTCGCGGTTCCCCCAGCCCGGTTTCCGGCAATCATAACCGCCGCAGGTCAATCCTCGCCAGCGGGCTTTGTTCCACGCAGCCGTTTGACGCCGGCGCGCTTGGTTTTGCCCTCGAGCCGACGCTGTTTCGAACCGAAACTCGGGCGGGTCGGTACCCGGCGTTTCTGTTGCACCGCCGCGGCCCGGATCAGTTCGGCCAGCCGTTCGACGGCGTCTTTGCGATTGGCCTCCTGGGTGCGGAACCGGTTCGCGGTCAGGACGATCACGCCTTCTTTGGTCAGCTTCGTCCCGGCGATGCTCTCCAGGCGGATTTTCACGCGCTCCGGCAAGGACGGCGAATTGCGCGCATCGAAGCGAAGCTGCACCGCGCTCGAGACCTTGTTGACGTTCTGGCCGCCGGCCCCGCCGGAGCGGATGAACGTCTCCTCGATCTCGTCCGCGCGAATGGCGATCCGGTCGTTGATGATAATGATCGATTCGGCCATATGGTCCACCCTGGAACCCTCGCGCGAATTCCCACCCTGCTCCTACACCGCGAGAACCCGGTTCTCAACCACTCCCATGACCTTATTTATCCTCCACCCGTGTCGATGGGCCCTCGATCCGATTGTAACCGGCTGCTATTCTTCGCGCGCGCCGGGCAATCATGGCTTTGCATGGCGGACGGATGAAGATGAGTTAAAGGCATGAATTTGCGTCGCAAGTTCGACGATTGCGGCCACAGGGTCCAGAGCCGGCGGCTATTTTGCACCGCCACCGCCGCCTTATCGTTGATGTGCATCTCCGCCGTGCCAGGGTTTGCAGACAACGATTCGCAAGGTTCCGCAGCCGGCCCGGACCAGATTCACCAACAAATCCAGGAGGTGGAAAGCGATCCCGAGATTCAGAAGGAGATACAAAAGCAGATCGAAGCGGTGGAAAGCGATCCCGATATCCAGAAAGACCGCCCCGATCCCAAGCCTCCCAAGCCGCGGGAATCCTATCGGATCCATTTTCCGCCCTGGCTGCCTTATGTAATCCTTGGCGCCGCCGGTCTCGGCCTGCTGTTCCTGATCACAAGACTGGCTTTGCAATATCGGCGACCGCAAACCGATATCAAAGCTGAAGCCCCACTTGCGGCATCGCCCGGGACGGCTCTTGCATCAGGTCCGAAGGAGCATGATCCCAGCTTCGACGAGATAGACGCCCTGGCCAATGCCGGCGCCTTCGCCGAGGCGGTCCATCGGCTTCTGCTGCTGGTCCAGTCGCGGCTGCGACCGCGCCTGGAATCCGGCATGCAGCCCTCGCTGACCAGCCGCGAAATCCTGCGCCGCGCGAAGCTGACCGGCGAGGCGACAACGGCCTTTGGCCGTCTGGTCGGCGCGGTAGAACTCACGCTGTTCGGCATGCAGAAGGCCAATGCCGCGATCTACGCATCCTGCCGCGAAGATTGCCGGGTGGTTTTGGAGGCGGCGGCATAAACATGGCTGCTGATACGAAGAAATCCTGGCTGCAAAGCCTGCGCGGCACGAGCGCGGGCCCGTTCCAAGCCGTCACCCTGCTGATATTGGTCGTGATCGGCGTGCTGAGCTTCTTCGGCGCGACCTACCTTCAGGTGTTCGGGGAGGATTCGGACGAACCCTGGACCATCGGCGCCAATTCATTTTCACGTTCGGCGATCGGCCATTACGCCTTCGTGGAAACGCTGCGACGGCTCGGCATCCCGGTGACCGTCAGCCGTTTCGACACCTTGAGCAAGGTCGGACCAAACGATCTCCTGTTGATGATCGAACCTCGCATCGACGATAAAATGGTCGCGGAACTGCGCAACACGCCGCATGCGCTGCTTGTCCTTCCGAAATGGGAAGGGCAACTCGACCTCCAAAAGCCGACTTGGATCTCCAGAATGGAGCCGATATCCGGATCAACCGTGGAGGACCTGCTCAAGAATGTCGTCGGTGGCGGCGCCATCTATCGGGATGGCGGAACTGTCACCCAGGATGCGCCACGTTTCCACGGCATGCTGCAATTGGATGATCCGCAGTATTTTGCCGCCGGCAACGAGTCGGACCTGCATGTCCTGATTCGCACGCAGGAAGGGATCTTGCTCGGCGAGGACAACCGGGGCACCGGCGACCTTTGGATACTATCCGATCCCGATTTGCTCTCGAATTTTGGCATTCACCAAGCGGATAACGGCGTCATCGCCGTCTCGATCGTCCAGACCATGTTGCCGAAAGGCGGCAGGGTCATCATCGACGAGACGTCGCATGGATTCGAGCAGCGGCCGAATCTGTTGCGGACCATGATCCGGCCGCCTTTCCTCGCGGTCACCATCACCGCGCTGGTAGCACTCGCGCTGTTGATCTGGGCGGGTGCGATCCGTTTCGGCGCGCCCCGCGCCGAGATGGAAGCGCTGGCAGCCGGAAAGCTCACTCTGGTCCGCAATGCCGGCAAGCTGCTGCGGATCGGGTCGATGCCCCATGAACTGCTGCAATCCTATTGCCGCCTGGTTATCGCGGATATGATCGCAGAACTGCACGGGCCGGCCGGCCTCGACGAAAAGGCTCAGGCCGCGTGGATCGATCGGGCAACACGCCATCGCAAGACAACCCAGCGCCTGGTGCCGCTCACCGAGCGCATCGCCGCGGACATTGCCGCCTTACGCGTCAATGCGCATCAGGCGCTCCATCTCGCTATTGAACTTCATCGCTGGAAACAGGAGATCTTGAATGGAACCGGCCTCGATACGCGACGTCGCTGAACGGCTTCGCGGCGAAGTGCACAAGGCGATCGTCGGCCAGGACGAAGCCCTCGATCTCCTGCTGGTCGCCCTGTTTTCCGACGGCCATATCCTGCTGGAAGGCGTACCTGGAACGGCGAAGACCTTGCTGGTGCGTACCTTCGCGGCGGCGATGAGCCTCAAATTCGGCCGCATCCAGTTCACCCCGGACCTGATGCCCGGCGATGTGATCGGAACCAACCTTTTCAACTTCCAGAGCAACACGTTCCAGCTCGTGAAAGGCCCGATCTTCACGCAGGTGCTGCTGGCCGATGAGATCAACCGCACCCCGCCAAAGACCCAGGCGGCGCTGCTGCAGGCCATGCAGGAGCGCCAGGTCACCATCGACAACAGTACCTACGAACTCGGCACCGGCTTCATGGTGATCGCCACCCAGAATCCGATCGAGCAACAAGGCACCTATCCGCTGCCGGAAGCTCAACTCGACCGCTTCCTGTTCAAGCATGTGCTGGCCTATCCCAGCCGTGAGGAAGAGCTGGCGATCGTCGCGCGGCATGGCGGCCATAGCGCCATGCCGAAGCTCGAAACATTGGGCATCGCTCCGGTTTCCGGTCTCGAAGACATCGCGGCCTGCCGCCGGGTCGTTGAAGCGGTACGGGTCTCGGCGGAGATCGGTGCCTATGTCGTCGATCTCGTCCGCGCGACCCGCGTGCATCCCTCGCTGCAATTCGGCGCCTCGCCGCGCGCCGCTTCCATGCTGGCTACGGCCGCCAGGGCCATGGCGGCGCTGCAGGGCCGTGACTACGTGATCCCGGACGATGTCAAATACCTGGCGACGCCGGCGCTGCGGCATCGCGTGGTGCTTTCGCCCGGCGCCGAGATCGAAGGCCTCACTTTCGACCAGATTCTCGGCCAGATCATCGAGCAGACCCCGGCGCCGCGATGAAAACGCCCGCAGGAGCCCGCAGATGATCCTGCCGACCACGCGCGGCGTCGCGCTCATCGCCGCAGCGCCATTGCTGGCATTGGTGATCGGCGTCGTCGCACCGAAGCTCTGGGTGCTCGGCCTCGTCTATCTCGCGGTCGGCCTGGCGGCGTTGCTCCTCGATCTTATTTCGATGCCGTCAGCGCGCGCGCTGGTTTCGGCGGTCCATCCCCCGAATCTCATCTATGTCGGCGAACCGCAGCGGATCGTCCTCGATCTCACGCTCACCCGCGGCCGGTTTCCAGTCACCGTGGAGGCGACGTTCGATCACGAGTCGATTCTCGATTTGCCGCCGCGGATCAAAGTCCTGTGTCCGGCCCCTACCCGAGATCAACCCACCACCATCCGCACCGAAATCCCGGTCCGCTCACGGCGCCGCGGCACCGCACGGCTGGGAGCGGTTTGGCTGCGCCGGCATGGGCCTTACGGGTTGATGCGTCGCCAGACCCGGCAACCGCTGGATATCAAGCTCCGCATCGTCCCCAATATCCGCGCTGTGCGCATGGCGGCGATCGCGCTGAGCCGGCAGGATTCCATTTTCGGCATCAAAGACCAGCGCCAGCTCGGCGACGGTTCTGAGTTCGATGCGCTGCGCGAATACCAGCCTGGATTCGACCGCCGCGGCATCGACTGGAAGCATTCCGCACGGCATAGGCGCCTGCTCTCCAAGGAATTCCGCAGCGAGCGCAATCATCAGGTCGTCATCGCATTCGATACCGGCCATCTGATGCGCGAACCGCTCGGCGGATCCTCGGGCGGTCGTGCCGGCGATCCGGCCCGGGAATTGCCGCGTCTCGACCACGCGATCAATGCGGGATTGCTGCTGGGCTATGCCTCTCTGAAAGGCGGGGATCGGGTCGGTCTGTTCGCCTTCGATTCCCGGGTGCGGGTCTATGCGCAGCCGCTGGGCGGCATCGACCGTTTCCCGCGCCTCCAGCATTTGAGCGCCGATCTGGATTATGCGGCGGAAGAGACCAATTTCACGCTCGGGCTTGCAACGCTTTCCCAGCAATTGAAGCGGCGATCGCTGATCGTGCTGATGACCGACTTCGTCGACACCGTGACGGCGGAACTGATGGTGGAGAACGTCGCCCGCCTGGCTGCGCGCCATCTGGTCCTGTTCGTCACCCTGCAGGATCCGGAACTGCCGGAAATCATCGGCACCGAGCCGGCAAGCAGCTCCGCCATTGCCCGCGCCATTGTCGCCGACGGGCTGCGCCGCGAGCGCCTGGTCGTGCTCGAGCGGTTGCGCCGCCTCGGCGTCCAATGCCTGGAAGCGCCCTACAACCGCGTCGGCACCGATCTCATCAACCGCTACCTCGCGATCAAGCAACGCGAGATGATTTGAAGCGCTCCTTGCGCATCAAATCATGGCCCGCAAAGGCGGAGTTCTCAGCTCGCTTTCTTCTGTGCTTCCGCCAGAGAATCGCGGACCGACGCGGTGATCTCGAATGACCGCACACGCGCCGCGTGGTCGTAGATCTGCGCCGTCACCATCAACTCGTCGACGCCGGTCGCGTGAATGAATTTCGCGAGACCGTCCTTGATCTTCTCCGCGGTGCCCACCACGGAATAGGCGAGGCTGTGTTCCACCATCTGCTGCTCCATCGGTGACCAGACGCCGTCCATGCTGTCGCGGGGCGGCGGCAGCGGGCCGGGCGTGCCGCGGCGGAGCGCGATGAATTGCTGTTGCAATGAGGTGAAAAGGCGCCGCGCCTCGGCGTCGGTTTCCGCGGCGAAAACGCCGATGCAGGCCATCGCATAGGGTTTCTGCAAAGCCGCCGAGGGCGTGAACCGGCTGCGATAGAGCGAGAGCGCCTGCATCAGATAATCCGGCGCGAAATGCGAGGCGAAGGCAAAGGGCAAACCGAGATGGGCCGCAAGCTCCGCGCTGAACAGACTGGACCCCAGCAGCCAGATCGGAACGTCGAGCCCGGCACCGGGAACCGCGCGCACCGTTTCACCCATGCGGCCCGCCGTATTCGACACCGGTGCCTGGAAATGCGCCATCAACTCCAGCACATCCTGGGGAAAGCTGTCATCGCTTCCGGCCAGATTGCGCCGTAACGCCCGCGCGGTGCGTTGATCGGTGCCGGGCGCGCGTCCGAGTCCAAGGTCGATGCGCCCGGGGAACAGCGATTCCAGCGTGCCGAACTGTTCGGCGATCACCAGCGGCGCGTGATTGGGCAGCATGATGCCGCCCGAGCCGACCCTGATGGTCTTGGTCCCGCCGGCCACATGGGCGATGACCACGGAAGTCGCCGCGCTGGCGATCCCCGGCATGTTGTGGTGCTCGGCCAACCAATAACGCAGGAAACCCAGGCGTTCAACCTGTCGCGCAAGGTCCAGCGTTTTGCGGAAAGCGTCGGCGGCGGTGCCGCCTTCGCAGATCGGCGAGAGATCGAGGACGGAAAGGGGAATCACCGGCTGGGCTCCAAAATCGCCATGCTCAGGTTATGAACATAGCAACCCGGATACGGAAATCGAGGTGCCCAAATCCGCAGCCGCCCATGCACAAAATGCAGCGATGCAACGGAAGGCTCCGCCCCCGTCGCGGAGCCGATCGGTTCACGGATTCAGCGACGTTCGGAAATGCGGTCGATGGCGGGGCGTCTGCGCATTCGCCTGGAACGCGCCCGCAGACCCATGGTGCTGGGCTTACTCCGGAGATTACCTTCGAAATTTGCGGGACGACGCGTCCGGCGCATCATATTGAAGATCACCGCCACCACGAACACGGCGAGGATGATGGTGATGACCTGAAGGATCATGGCCGTTTCCTTCCCCAAGCTTTCAGCAGCAGCGTGTCAAGCGACTGAGTGGCCGGGTCCAGTCTACGGGTGCCGGCCTTGCGGCTTTCAGACCTTGTCGTTTGTGAAGATGATGACCGGCTTGAAGGCCTTGGCGGGCTTGGCTCCGCCGGCCGGCGCCGGTCCGACGGGGGTGGTTTTCGCGGCGATGGCTGGAGTGGCCGGCGTCTCGGGCAAAGTCTTTGCCGTCCTTTTCGGGGTGGGGTCCGTCATATTTTCATTCCTCAATACAACTGAATAAATAGGGAGCAAACGAGAAGTGGCCCTCGGCGATCCTGCTTACAAGGCAAATAAAATATTCACCTGTTACCGGGGCCCGGCGCGATTTTCCCCGATCTTTTGCAATAAAAGGCCTAATATGGAGGGCCGATTCACGCGGCGCGCGCCGCAACCGACGGCCAATGGAGCTTCAAATGTCCAAGGGTAACCAGAAATCGAACCGCGAAACCAAGAAACCGAAGAAGTCCGCGGCGGAGAAGGCCAAGGGTGGCGGATCGGCTTATAAGCAGTCTTTGAGCTCCGGTCCCGTCGCACCGAGCTTTGGCAAGAAAAAGTAAACGCTCGTCAGGCCGGCACGAGCAGGCTGCGGAACTCCTGATCGGCGATCACGCCCTGCAGCTTGAGTTTGCCGGCATTCACCCGGTCGAATTCGACACCCGTGAAATTGGTTTCGCCGAAGCGGCAGCCAACCAGCGTCACCGGAAATTCCTTGGTCATGCCATTGGGCAGGTTGGCAACCTGAACCCGTAGATCTGCGTTGCGAAAACTCGCCCGGTGCAGGATCGCATCGGTAAAATTGCAGCCGCGTAGATTTGCGCGCGAGAAATCGGCTGCCGTCAGATCCGCACGGGTGAAATCCGCCAGCTCTATGATCGCTCGGCTGAAGACGGTGGAACGCAGCCGCGCGCCCAGGAAAACCGCGGCACTCAGGTTGCGGTGGCTGAAATCGACACCGGAGAGATCGGTTTCCGAAAAATCGGCCCGCTCGCCCTTATCGCCATTGCTGCTCACCCAGAGTTCGTGGGCTGCCAGCCTGTCGTGCATTCCGCGCGCGGCCTCGGCGGAATCGTCAACCGAGATCGCCTCGCTGATATCAAGATTCTTCGAGAGCGCCTTGGCGATTGCAACCCCATGAATATTCGCATCCTTAAGCCGGGCGCCGTCCAACTTCGCCCCTTCGATATTGGCGCGATTCAGGCGCGCGCCTGTGAGGTTGCAGCCGCTGAGATTGCTGCCCCGCAGGTCGGCGTCCTTCAATGAGGCATCGCTGAGATCGGCGTTGGAGAGATCGGCGTTGCGCAAATTCGCGCCGGAGAGGTCGGCCTTTTGCGCCAGTGCCGAACGCAGTCTTGCGCCCTCGAGGTTGGCGCGGGCCATGCCGATCCGCCGGTTCCCAACCGGATCGGCCTCGTGCTCCGCGGGCTTGGCTTCCCCATTGACGCTGACCAGCAACATCCCGTCGCGAAAATCGCTTCCG
>DASYDA010000485.1:0-12000 GCA_036499865.1 Dongiaceae bacterium
GCTGGTACGAAGCGGATAGCTGGGAAAGGAAATAGTGGATTATGAATGACATGACGGGAACCGCGAACGCGAAGGTCATCAACGGCAAGGCCTTTGCCGAAACCCTGCGCGGCAAACTCGCGAAACAGGTGGCGAGCCTGAAGGAAAAGCATGGTTTCGTGCCGGGTCTGGCCGTGGTCCTGGTCGGGGAAGATCCTGCCAGCAAGGTCTATGTCCGCAACAAGGGCGAGCAGACCAAGGCGAGCGGCATGGCCAGCTTCGAGCACAAGCTGCCGGATACGACGTCCCAGGCCGATCTCCTGAAGCTGATCGACCAGCTGAACAAGGATCCGAAGGTCAACGGCATCCTCTGCCAATTGCCGGTGCCCAAGCAGATCGATCCCCAGGCGATCATCAATGCGATCGACCCCAACAAGGACGTCGATGGTTTCCATGTGGTCAATGCCGGGCGCCTTGCCACCGGCGGCCCCGGCCTGGAATATGGGGGCCTCATCCCGTGCACGCCCTATGGCTGTCTGCTGCTGCTGAAGGACCGTCTGGGCGACCTCTCCGGTAAGCATGCCGTGGTGATCGGGCGTTCCAACATCGTCGGCAAGCCGATGGCCCAGCTGCTGCTCAATGAGAACTGCACCGTCACCATCGCGCATTCCCGCACCAAGGACCTGCCGGGCGAAGTGCGCCGCGCCGATATCGTGATCGCCGCCGTCGGCCGGCCGGAAATGGTCAAGGGCGACTGGATCAAGGAAGGGGCCGTCGTCATCGATGTCGGCATCAACCGCATCGAGCGGGACGGCAAATTCAAGCTGGTGGGCGACGCCGACTACGCCTCCTGCTTCCCGAAGGCTTCCGCGATCACGCCGGTTCCCGGCGGCGTCGGCCCGATGACAATTGCTTTACTATTGCGGAATACACTGATCGCCGCATGCCGGCAGCGGGGGGTTGACCTGCCGGCGGCTTGATGCCGCAGGCGGGCAACCGATGGCGCCGGGCGACATTGTTGGGCGATCGAAGCGGATCGAATCCGAAGCGGATCGAATTCCGGGATCCAACCTTCCGCCGCCCCCAATTTGACAGTCGAGGTAATGCGATAATGCTTGGCGATGCCGCCCAGGAAGCCATTCAGAACGACGAATTGGCGATCATAAGAGAGCGCGAGGCTGCACTCGGCGTCCGGCTTGACTACCAGCGGGACATGGCGTCGGCGTCGCCGGGATCCTCCTTGCGCCTGCGCGAGATTGGCGCGTTGGTGCGGGAGGACCAGTCGGTTCCTGCTCATGTCGCGCTGCTTGCGGGCCTCGGAGCGACGATGGCGGAGGATTGCGGCGAATGCGTGCAGATCCATGTGAATCTCGCGCTGAAGGCGGGTGTGGAGCCGAGCATCGTTAAGGCCGCGTTGGAAAACCGGCTGACGGATCTGCCCTCCGATCTCAAGCTCGGTTTCTGCTTCGGCCGCGTCGTATGCGAGAACGATCCGATGATGCTGGAAAAGGGCGCCGCGATCGAAGCACGCTTCGGCCGGAAGGCGCTGGTCGATCTCGCCATGACGGTGGCGCTCGCCCGGTTCTATCCCACACTGAAACGCGCTTTGGGCCACTCGCAGAGCTGCACGCTCACCGAGATCGTCGTACCCAACTGATCCGCTTTTCCGGGTTCAGCTTCTCCCCTCGCCGTTACTGGCGGCGTCACTCTGCAGGATTGGAGTTCTCTTCGCTTCCCGGCTTACGCGGGTCTTGGGTCGCCGCCGCCACCGCCGCCTCGACATCGTCGAGCTCCCGGCGCTGCACTTTGATGGCTTTCATGATGGCGCCGCCTTCGCTGGGAGTCAGCCCGGCGCCGCTTGCGACGCTGCTGCGGGAGCGCCGGATGAGATCGAGCAATCTGCCGACCGCACCTGGAAGATCGAGCGCTTCCTCCAGGATATCGCCCACCTTGCGCGGTTCGGTTTGGGTTCGAGCGGCCAATTGCCGGCTGAAGGACTCGAAAAACGGTGCCCGGCCAGTCCGCTCGTAGCAGGCGATGTCCAGAAGCAGTGCCGTCTGGACCGCCGGCCGGCCCGGCCGATCCGCATCCGTGTAGTCGCGAATGGTCTGGGGAGCCAAGCCTGCGATGGCGGCCGCTTCTTTCGCGCCCAGCATACGCACAACGTCGAAAGCGGCTTCCTCGAACGAGTCGGTTTCACGCATCTTGGTCATTGGCTTCTCCATTCCGGTCGAGCAGCCCGCTCGGCATCGGGACGGTTCCCGAATCTGCCGTCGAAGCTCGGACATGCTGGAAGAAGAATCCTGCGGCGGAATGGTTCCCCGCGGTTAATGGCCCGATCCCAGCCGTTTCTCACACAATGTTGAAGGAAAGACCGGAGTCGCGCTCGCCGATACGAGATCCCTTCAGCCGCGGTCGCGTTTCAGCAGCCGCAGGCGGAGCGCGTTCAGCTTGATGAAGCCGGCGGCATCCCGCTGGTCATAGGCGCCGGCATCTTCTTCGAAGGTGACGTGCTTCAGACTGTAGAGACTCTTCGGCGACTTCCGGCCGACCACCGTGGCTTGGCCCTTATAGAGCTTCAGGCGCACCGTGCCTGCGACATGTTCCTGACTCTTGTCGATCAGCGCCTGCAGCATTTCCCGCTCGGGTGAGAACCAGAAGCCGTTATAGATGAGCTCGGCATAGCGCGGCATGATCTCGTCCTTGAGATGCGCCGCCCCGCGGTCGAGGGTGATGCTCTCGATGCCGCGATGCGCCTGGTGCAGGATGGTGCCGCCCGGCGTTTCATAGACGCCGCGGGACTTCATGCCGACGAAACGGTTCTCGACCAGGTCCAGCCGGCCGATGCCGTTGGCCTTGCCGAGCTCGTTCAGCCTGGTGAGCAGGGCGGCCGGCGACAATTTCTGGCCGTCGATGAAAACCGCATCGCCCTTCTCGAAGCCGACCTCGATATAGCTTGCCTTGTCGGGTGCCTCTTCCGGGGAGATGGTGCGCTGATAGACCATCTCGTCGGGCTCGGCCCAGGGATCCTCCAGCACTTTCCCCTCGCTGGAGGAATGCAGCAGGTTGGCGTCGACCGAGAAGGGCGCATCGCCGCGCTTGTCCCTGGCGATCGGAATCTGGTTCTTCTCGGCGAATTCGATGAGCTTGGTGCGGCTGGTCAGATCCCATTCCCGCCAGGGTGCTATCACCTTGATATCCGGATTGAGCGCATAATAGGAGAGCTCGAAGCGCACTTGGTCGTTGCCCTTGCCGGTCGCACCATGGGCGACCGCATCGGCGCCGGTTTGCTTGGCGATCTCGATCTGGCGCTTGGCGATCAGCGGCCGGGCGATCGAGGTGCCGAGCAGGTACTGGCCCTCATAGAGCGCATTGGCGCGGAACATCGGGAAAACGAAATCGCGGACGAATTCCTCGCGCAGATCCTCGATGAAGATCTCCTTGATGCCCAGCATCTCGGCCTTCTTGCGGGCGGGCGTCAGTTCCTCGCCCTGGCCGAGATCGGCGGTGAATGTCACCACCTCGCAGCGATAGGTCTCCTGCAGCCATTTCAGGATGACGCTGGTGTCGAGGCCGCCCGAATAGGCGAGAACGACCTTTTTGATGTCGCGGGAGGCGGTGGCGGGCATGTTTTCTTCTCGGAAAGCGTGTGCAAGGATAGATCGGGTTAGCGCGCCGGAGTATAGGAAGCTGCGGATGGGCTGCAAGCAAGGAATTCACCGGAAATTCGCGGGGCAGCAATGAAGAAAAAAGGGCCGGTGAACGCCGTTGGCACGGCCCTTTGTGCCTATCTGTTGATGACCTCGCATTTCGCCGCGGCGCAAAGCGAAGACATCATCAAGGGTGCCTTTGTGATGTGCCTGCAAGGAGCCGTGGTTGCTTGCGACGATCTCGTCAAAATGCCCGATCTTTCCGCCACGGTGCGTGCGAACGCCTACGACACGCGTGCCGGCACCCTGATGCAACTCGGCCGCTTCGCCGAGGCGAAGTCGGATCTGGACGAAGCTTTTCGGCTGGACCCCAGCAACCAGACCGTGGCGCGGCTCAGGACTCTGCTGTCCGGAATGGTGCAGCAGAACGGCGCAACGGTAGCGCTCATGGGATGCGAGAGCAGCGGCGATCCGACGGCGCGGCTGCAATCATGCAGTGCGCTCATCGATGCGACCAAGGGGAATCCAGTTGGGCAAGCTTCGGCCTATGATCTGCGGGCGGGCGTTTTTCTCGATCTGGGCAAATCCAGCGAGGCGCTCGGCGACCTGGACGCGGCCGACCGTCTCGCACCCCATCGCGAAGGCGCGGCCCTTCACAGGGTGACGGTGCTGACGGCTTCCGGAGATTATTCGAAGGCGCTGACGCTGGCTTCTTCCGCCATCGGTGCGGCCTCGTTTGCGGATCCTCGCCTGCTGCAGATGAAAGCGGAGCTGTTGTATCTGACCGGCGACCGGCGTGCTGCGGTGGATGCCTATGAAAAGGCCTCTCAAGCCAGTCCGGGCGCAATCAAGCCCAGATTCTGGAAGGCCATCATCCGCATGGAGCTGCACGAAGATGCAGCGGACGATCTCCGTCCGCTCCTCACCAATCCCATGATGACGGTGTTCGGCGCGGCGATCGTCCATCTGCACCTGCATGACGGCAGCGCGGAGGCGGTGATGCGCGAAGTCCCCTGTTTCGGGACCGGATGCACCATGCATCGCCTATTTCAACATCGGCCACGAAGCCTGGCTCCGCGGCGATGCCGCTGGCGCCCGGAAAGCGCTGCAGGCCGCTGTCGATACGGACCGGCGGCTGCTTGCCGAATACCGCGCCGCCAAGCTGATCCTCCAGCAATTGCCGCTCTAATTCCAATCCGGGGCTTCATGCGGCCGGTTTTCTCGAGGCTTTAGTTTGATTATTATCTAATATTCGATTAATATCGAATGATGCAGCGCCAAATATTGGTTTCATCCCGCCTCGAACTTTTCCTGGCCGTTTGCGCGGCCGCGCATGACGTGGAGCCACCGGTGGCAGCCTCCGCCTATTGGAGTCGGCTCATCCGCCGCGGCGACCGGACCTTGCTGTCGCGTCTCAGAAATATCGGCGGCGCGGATTTCTGGATGGATCTGGCGATCCAGACCAGCTGGCCCGCCTCATCGACAGATGAGGATCCTGTAGATCTCCTTGGATCCGCCCCTTTGAAGACGTGGGGCGATCGCGGCGGCCAGGACGCCGAGGAACTGCGCTTTACCGTCATCGATGGTCTGCGCCGCTTCCAAAGGCAGGTCTTCGTGCCGTTCTGGCGGCAGGTCTCCGAAGAATTGGAGGCGGCGGTGGAGCGGCTCCGGCCAGGATTGACCGCTCTCCCCCCATCGCAGATTCCTGAATATCTGGGATTGCCCGCAATGCCGGCCGCGGCATCGGAACATGTTGTGCTGGCGCCGACGGTGTTCCCGGCGCAGGCCCGGCGATATCGCGCGCGCCTCGATCCCGGATCGACGGCCTTGCTTCTGCCGTTCGACTTGCTTGGGGCCCGACGGGAGATGCAGCCGCCGAACGAGATTTCAGCATCGACCGTTGCATCGGCCCGTCCGGTGGAACCGGGCATTGCGTTGGTCTTTCGTGCGCTTGGAGACACGACGCGTTATGCCGTGGCGACGCTTCTCGCGCGCGAGCCCCTGACTGGAGCGGAACTCGCCCGCCGCCTGAGCGTAACCAAGCCGACCATGACGCATCATCTTCAGCAATTGCGCCAGGCGGGGCTTCTCAAGGAGGAGAGGCGTGGCAACAGCGTCGTCTCGCGGCTGGACCGCGATGCGGTCGCGACGATTTCCGAGGCTGCGATCCGTCAACTCTATGACGGAGCCGTCTTTGAAGACTCGGCGCGCGCGCCGCTCTTGCGCTCCCGCCGCGCGTCTACTTCTTGAGCCGCTTCAGTTCCAGGCCAGCATCGACATATTCGAGATCGTCCTTTGCGGCGGGATCGGCGATCGCCGCCTGAAGGCGCGCTAGCGCTTCGCTCTTCTTGCCTTTGAGAAGTGCCCACTGGCCGAGGTAGTAGTTGACCTCTGCCGTCACATTGGCGCGTGAGAGCGGATCACGCAATCCGCCAGCCATGGCGGTGAGATCATCGGCGCTCGTCTTGCCCTGATAGAGACTCACGATCTGCAGCGGCCATTGGTCCGGCGGAAAAGCCTTCGCGGCTTTCGCGAGCGGCGCCGGATCGGCCTTTCCCGTGCGTGCCGTGACGATATAAAGCCGCAGGGCCGCATACGGATTCTGATCGCGATTCTCCATGGCGGCGGCGAAATCCCTCACGGCCGCTTTGAAATCGCCGGTCAGCATTTCGACGCGCCCACGATTGTAGAGCGCCGCCGGTGCTTTCGGGTCGGCCTTCAGCAGGATATTCAGATCGTCGATCGCCTCGGCATTGCGGTCGAGGCCGATCAGCAATCCGGCGCGCGTCAGCCGCGTGTCGAAGTCGTCCGGCTTGGTTTTCAATACGCCGGAGAGATCGTCGATCGCGGCCTCGATCTTGCCCTGTCTTGCGTAGATCTGCGCGCGGTAGAACAGCGTATCGGGGTCGCCCGGCGCCAGTTTCAGCAGCTCCGTGAAATCCGCCATGGCGAGATCTGTGCGTCCCATCAGCACATAAGTCGCGGCGCGGTTGTAGAGCGCGTCGGTCGCCTGGTGATCGATCTCCAGCGCTTGGGAGAAGTCGCCGACCGCAGCCTCGTATTGCCGACGGAAGGCCTGCGCCTTGCCGCGCAAGATATAGAGGCCGCCAAGCTCCTTGCCGTTGAACCTGCCGGTCGCGATCAGCTGCGTGCAGGCCGAGGCGCGCGCCGCCATATCCGATCCCTCGGCGCAAGGCGCGATCTCGCGGGAGATGGGGGGCGTGTTGTCCTTGGGCGCTGCCTGCGTATCGGCATCGGCGGTTGTCGAGAGGCCCAGAAAAATGCCGAGCGAGAGAGCCGCAGCGGTCAAAGAGAGGCAAGCTTTCAAAACACAGGCGCCCTTTTGTCCAGAGAACTCGAAACGCATCCGTCATACCCGCTTATGAGATCTTTCGGTATACCGAACCGCGTTCGTTACAGTTTTAGGTAATTTTTAAGATTCGCTCCCCATCATAGCGATAGCTCCATCCGCGCATTGTCCACAATTAAGCGAGCGATTCCATCCATGTTGAAGCATACAAAAATCATCCAGCGTCTCGCTGCCTTGTTGGTGTTCAACATTGTGCTGATGGGCCTGTTGGGCTGCCTCGGCTATTTCGGCATGTCATCGATCCGGGACGGCCTGCGCACCGTTTATGAAGACCGCACCATCGCCCTCAATCAGATCCAGGAGGTGATGCGGAACTATTACGAGACCCAGCTCGCGGAATTGGCCGCCATCTCCGCCGCCGATCCCGCCGCCACGGTGGCCAGGCAGTCGGAAGCGGCAAAGTTCATGGCGGGCGCCGACGACGTATGGAAAGCGTATAAGGCAACTTATCTGACGCCGGAAGAGGCCGAGCTCGTCTCCGCCGCCGAAAAGGATCTGGCCGACTATAGCGCAGTACGCTCTGAGATTGACGCGAAGCTGGCAGCCAAGGATCACGTCGGCGCCGACGCATTGGCCGACGGCAAAGCCGACGCTGTTTTCGCTTCTCTGACGGCGAATATCGACAAGCTTGCCGCGCTTCAGGCTCGCGTGGCCGGCGAGGAATACGTGAAGGCCAGCAACACTTTCGACAACAATCGCGATCTCCTGATTGTCATTCTCGTTCTTGCCGTGGCTTCCGGTGCCGCCCTGGCCTGGATCATCACGGGATCGATCACCAAGCCGCTCGGCAATATCATCGGCGTGATGTCCGAGCTGACCAAGGGCAACCTCAAGGTCGAGGTCGCCGGGCAGGACCGGCGGGACGAAGTCGGCAGCGTGGCCAAGGCCGTGGCCGTCTTCAAGGATGGTCTCGTGGAAGCGGAACGCCTGCGTGCCGAACAGCAGGCCGAGCAGGATCGCCAGATCGAACGCGGCCGCCGGCTCGAAGCCTCCGTCTCCGAGTTCGACAAGGTGGTGACGGAAGTTCTGGGCTCGGTCAGTTCGGCGGCGACCGAGCTGCAAGCCACCGCGCAATCGATGTCGGCAACCGCCGAGCAAACCACGCGGCAGGCGAGCGCGGTCGCGGCGGCTTCCGAGGAAACCACGCAGAATGTCCAAACCGTCGCCTCGGCGACGGAGGAACTCTCGGCGTCGATCGGCGAGATCACCAACCAGGTGACCGAATCCACGCGCATCGTCGGCGCCGCCGTCACCCAGGCCAATGACACCAACGACAAGGTGCAGAGCCTCGCCGATGCCGCGCAGAAGATCGGCGACGTGGTGCGCCTGATCAACGACATCGCCGGCCAGACCAACCTGCTTGCCTTGAACGCGACCATCGAAGCGGCGCGTGCCGGCGAGGCGGGCAAGGGCTTTGCCGTGGTCGCCTCCGAGGTGAAAACCTTGGCGACACAGACCGCCAAGGCAACGGAAGAGATCGCCGCGCAGGTGCGCGCCATCCAGGATGCCACCGCGACCTCGGTGCAGGCGATCGGCGACATCGCCAAGACGGTCAGCCGCGTCAGCGAGATCTCGACGGCGATTGCTTCCGCCGTGGAGGAGCAGGGTGCCGCCACGCAGGAAATCTCCCGCAACGTGCAGCAGGCCGCGCAAGGCACGCAGGAAGTGTCATCCAATATCACCGGCGTCACCGATGCCGCGCAGCAGACCGGCGCCGCCGCGAGCGAAGTCCTGGGATCGGCGGGCAAGCTCTCCCAGAACGGCGCACTCCTCAAATCGCAGGTCGAGGAGTTCTTGCGTGCGGTGCGCGTCGCATAAGCGGCGCGGCGCTTCTGAAAAATCGAGAAACTTAAACGGGGAACGGCCATGTCGCAGGATGCGAAGCGTTATCGCGGAATGAAGAAGCTGCTTTGGAAAATCCTGCTGCCGATGCTGGCAGCCCTGGCGATCGGATTGTTCGCGATGTCCTATCTCGTATCGGCGGAGGGCGGCGCCGTCACGCGCCAGCTTTCCAACGACAAAAGCCAGGAGATCGGCAAGAGCGTCGCCGGAACCGTGAAGGCCCGCTTCGACCAGAGCTTCGGCAATTTGAACGCCGTCCGTGATGCCTTCATCGCCTTGAAGAGCAGCGGAAATACCGATCGGCAACAATATCTGGAAATCCTGAAGAATGTCGCGCGCACCAATTCCTATGCGCTCGACACCTGGAGCGTATGGGAGCCGAATGCGCTCGATGGCAAGGACGCCGATTTCGTAGGGAAATCGGGTTCCGACGAAACCGGCCGCTTCATTCCGCTCGCAACCTGGGATTCCAGCAAGAACGCATTCGATGTCTCGGCCAATGTCGGCTACGAGAAACCCGGCGATGGCGACTACTATCTCCTCGCGCGCCAGACCCTGAAGCCGCAGATCATCGAACCCTATCACTACACGCTGAACGGACAGGACATTCTGATGGCGACCTTCGTCGATCCCATCATCATCGACGGCAAGTTCGTCGGCGCGGTCGGCATGGATTTCAGCCTGGCCGGATGGTCGACGGATTTCGCGAAGATAAAACCGTTCGAGACGGGAACGGCGCGGCTGGTGTCGAATGGAGGGTTATGGGCAGTGACGGAATCCACCAAGTCCCTCGGCAAGCCGATCGTGGATTCGGATCCTGATTTCGCGCAGATCGTCGACAAAGTCAAAGCCGGCGAAGACGCGCAATTCGAGAACTATTCATCCACCCTCGGCACCGACGTTTTGCGCGTGGTCGTTCCGATCAAGCTCGACAATATCGATCTGCCCTGGGCCGTGGAGCTCAATGTCCCCTTGAACAAGGTGATGGAGCCGAGCAATGCGCTGTTCCGGTTCATCGTCATCGCGGCGTTGCTGCTCGCGATCGTTCTCGCCGCGACCATTTGGATCTGCCTCCAGACCATCGTCAGCCGTCCGCTGCAGCGAATTGCCGACAACGTGACCAGCCTCGCCAACGGCAATACCGGCATCACCATCGAGGGACAGGACCGCGCCGACGAGGTCGGGGTGATGGGCCGGGCGATCGCCTTCTTTCGCGACAAGCTGGCCGAGATGGACGAGATGCGCAGCCGGCAGGCCGAGATCGAACGCAAGACGGCCGAGGAGCGCCGTCAGGCCATGCTCGATCTTGCCGATCGGTTCGAGAACAGCGTGGGCGGCGTGGTGAACGGCGTCACTTCCGCGGCAACCGAGCTCCAGGCGACGGCACAGTCGATGTCGGCGACCGCGGAACAGACCTCGCGCCAGTCCTCGGCCGTGGCGTCGGCCTCCGAGGAAACCACGCAGAATGTCCAGACCGTCGCCGCGGCGACCGAAGAGCTTTCAGCCTCAATCGGCGAGATCAGCAATCAGGTGAACGAATCCACGCGAATCGTCGGTGAAGCGGTCGCGCAGGCCAATGAGACCACGCGGAAGGTCCAGGGTCTGTCGGAAGCCGCGCAGAAGATCGGCGAGGTGGTGCGGTTGATCAACGACATCGCCGGCCAGACCAATCTGCTGGCACTCAATGCCACGATCGAAGCCGCACGCGCGGGGGAAGCCGGCAAGGGATTCGCCGTCGTTGCCTCCGAAGTGAAGATCCTGGCGACGCAAACCGCCAAGGCGACGGAAGAGATCGCCGGCCAAGTCCGTGCCATCCAGGAAGCCACCGCAAGCTCTGCGGAATCGATCGACGGGATCACCCGGACCATCGGCCGCGTCAGCGAGATCTCGACGGCGATTGCCTCCGCGGTGGAAGAGCAGGGGGCGGCGACCAAGGAAATCTCCCGCAGCGTTCAGCAGGCGGCGCAGGGCACCCAGGAAGTCTCTTCCAATGTCGCTGGCGTGACCGAGGCCGCACAGCAGACCGGCACCGCTGCGAATCAGGTGCTGGACTCCGCCGGCGAATTGTCACGGAACGGCGTCCTCTTGAAGACGCAGGTCCAGGAATTTTTGCACACGGTGCGCGCGGGGTAGCGGATTGTTAAATTTCTCCGTGAGCCGAGATCCTGCCTGGACCAAGTCGCTGGTTCCCTCTATGTTCCCGCCGGTTTATCACCGGGAGGAATTGCGATGAAACTCTATTGGGCGCCTCAGACGCGGTCGTCGCGGGCCTTGTGGATGCTGGAGGAAGCTGGTCGGCCCTATGAGCGCGCCCTGATCGACATTCGCTCCGGCGCTCAGTCGAAACCGGAATTCCGCGCCATCAATCCCATGATGAAGGTTCCAGCGCTGACGGAATCCCTCGCCGATGGTGAAGCGCGCATGGCCGAATCCGCCGCCATCTGCGCCTATATCGCCGAGCGCGTTCCGGAGGCCAATCTGGCGCCGCCGCTGGGCGATCCGCGGCGCGGCCGCTATCTGCATTGGCTGTTCTTCTCCGGCGCCTGCATTGAGGCGGCGATCACGCAGAAATTCGCCGGCTTCGAGATGAACACGGTTTCCGCCGGCTGGGGCGATTTCAACCGCGTCTTCGACGTGCTGGAAGCGGCAGTGCAATCCGGTCCTTGGATCCTCGGCGAGCAGTTCACCGCCGCCGATGTGATGATCGGCAGCGACCTTCGCTTCGTCATCGATATCTTCAAGATGGTGGAGCCGCGCCCGGCCTTCACCGCTTATCTCGAACGCTGCGCCGCGCGGCCTGCCTTGCAGCGCGCCATGGCGATCGAGGCGGCTGGAAAATAGTGCGGGGCGCTTAAAGGCGCTTGCCGTCCTTCCAGTCGAAATAGCGCATGGCGAGGGGGACGAACCAGGGATTGCCGGAATAGAACGGCAATGTCGGGAAAGGCGTTTCGGCGAAGACCGATTTCCCTTCCGGAAGTCCCATCACCATGTTGGCGAGCTTGGCGCCGAAATGCGTCCCCATGGGCACGCCGGCGAAGTTGTAGCCGAGCCCATACCAGACATGGTCGCGCCCGCCGATATGCGGCATGAGGTCGAAGGTTCCGGCGCAAAAGCCGGTCCAGACATGGCTGAGCTTCGTGCCGCCGAGCTGTGGCAGGA
>DASYDA010000486.1:0-4200 GCA_036499865.1 Dongiaceae bacterium
GTGAAGCCGACGAAATTGTCGTAGGCGACCTGCGCGTCGAGCAGGTGGTTGAGCCATAGATGCCCCAGCACCGGCTTCTCGCTCTGCGCCAGCAGGACCCAGGTGTCGTTGCGGACCGGCGCCTTGCCGACCGAATCGCTCCAATATTGCAGCACGTTGGGGTCCGTCCCCTTGGCCATGTAGTTGAACGCGCAGTCGATCAGATCGCCGGACCAACTCTGGTGCAGCCAGCACGAAGCGTCGCCGAGAGTCTGATATTCGGTGATGTTGATCTTGGGGTTGCAGATCGGCACCAGCGCCTGGAGATCGGAGAGCGCGGCGGCGATTGCATCCGGGTCCTCGGTGTTGAGGTCGTATTTGCCCCGGCGAAGCATGGCGAGGCCGAGCGCCTCGCGGGAATCGTCGAGGACACCGACATAGCCGGAATATTTCCGCGCGTTCCAGAATATCTCCCACGGATTGTCCAGCTTGTGGATGTCTTCCGAAACCTTGTCGCCGCGCCAGCCGATGCCGGTGCTGTACAAGGTGTAAGGCACGCTGTATTGCGCCTCGAGGTCGTAATAGGGACTTTGCAGTTGCGGCCAGATATTGGCTTTCAGGTTCGGGATGTAGTCGTGGTTGAGCGGCGCCAGCAGCTTGCCGGCCACCATCTGCGCCATGCGTTCCGGATTCATGTTGGTCGTGTCGGGCTTCACCTGCCCGGTCGCCAGTTTGGTCACCGCCTCGTCTATGCTGTCGAAGGTGGTCATCTCGACCTTCACGCCGTATTTCTCGGCAAAATCGTTCATCACCTTCTTGTCGATGTAGTCCTGCCAGTTGAAGACCCGGAACGTCCCGCTTTCCGGCTTCAGCCCGCTCTTGATGGGATCACGATGCAGCGGCAGCTTCACCGGCCGGTCCGGCCGCGCCAGGGGAATGCCGCCTGGCCCGGCCTGCTTGCCGGCCTCGTCCGCGAAGGCGGCCGGGCCGACCAGCGGCCAGGCCGCGGCGCCCAGCGCAGAGACACCACCGAGGCCGAGCGCCCGCAACGCCTGGCGGCGCGACAAATCTCCCAGCGTGAATGCGTTCAGGATGCTCCGTTGCTCGATATCGTTCTTATTCATGATTTCCTCCCGTTTGATCGACGCGCCGTGAGGCGCTTTATCGTTGCTCGTGAAGTTCTTCCAGGACGGGCGGCTGCATCGATTGCCGGCCGGTCCGCAATGCCGACTGGATCGCGTCCTTGTCCGGCGCGAGATCCAGCGAGATTTCGCGCGACCTCTGGCGATGCCTCCAATCGGCATCGACCAGGATCGGCGCGTCGGAGGCGGGCGTCAGGGCCCGGTCCCGGATCAGATCGCTGGCGCGTTCCGCCAGCATGATGGTGGGGGCGTTGAGGTCGCCGGCGGTGGCTTGCGGCATGATCGAGGCATCGACCACGCGCAGCCCTTCGGTCTGCTGAACCCGGCATTGCGGATCGACCACGGCCGATGCATCGGCGCCCATCCGGCAGGTGCCGCAGGGATGATAGGCGCTTTCCACCTTCTCTTGGATGAATCCGTCGAGCTCGGCATCGCCGACGATCCCGGCGCCGGGCGCGATCTCCCGGCCGCGATAGGCATCGAAGGCAGGCTGAGCGAAGATTTCTCGCGACAGGCGCACACAGGCCCGCATCTCCGCCCAGTCGTCTTCGTGGCTCATATAGTTGAAGCGCACGCGCGGCGCGGCGAACGGGTCTTCGGGGCGCAGGCGCACCCATCCTCGCGACTTCGAGCGCTTGGTGCCGACATGGACCTGGAAGCCGTGGCCTTCCGCCAGGCTCTTGCCGTCATAGGAGATCGCGAGCGGCAGGAAATGGAACTGGATGTCGGGATAGGGGATGCCCGCCCGGCTGCGGGCGTGGCCTCCGGATTCGAAATGATTGGTCGCGCCCGGGCCGTCATGGCGCAGCAGCCAGCGGGCGCCGATCCGCATCCGGCCGACCGGGTTCATCCACTTGAACAGCGTGATCGGCTGGGTGCAGGCCTGTTGCACATAGAGTTCCAGATGATCCATCAGGTTCTCGCCGACCTCGCAGCGATCGACGATCGGCGCGATGCCGCTGGCCCGAAGCTCTTCCGCCGGGCCGATGCCGGAACGCTTCAGCAGGGTCGGCGTCATGATCGAACCGGCGCTGAGGATGACCGCGCGGCTCGCTTGCGCCCGCCGCCTTTGGCCGCCGGATTCGAATTCCACCCCGACGGCCCGGTGCCCCTCGAACAGGACGTGCCGCACGAAGGCATGGCTCAGGACGCGCAGATTGCCCCGGCGTTGCGCGGGGCGCAGATAGGCGACCGCGGCGCTGCACCGTCTGCCGTCGCGGACCGTCATCTCCATCGGGCCGAAGCCCTCGTGCTGCACCTCGTTCATATTGTCGCTGCGCGCGTATCCGGCCTGCCATGCCGCTTCCACGAAAGCGCGGTAGAGCGGGTTGGTTTCCGGCCCGCGCGTCACGGCCAACGGGCCACCGGTGCCTCGTTGCCGCCCGCCGCCGACCACGGATTCGGCGCGCATGAAATAGGGCAGCACGTTGCGCCATCCCCAATCGGTGGCGCCGTGCTGCTCCCACAGCTCGTAATCGAGCGGATTGCCGCGCACATAGCACATGCCGTTGATCGAGGAGGAGCCGCCCAGCCCCAGGCCGCGCGGCAGATTCATGACGCGGTTGCCGAGATGCGGTTCGGGCTCGGTTCGGAGGCCCCAGTTGAACCGCGCCGAGTTCATCGGTATCGAGAGCGCGGCCGGCATCGCCACGGTGAGCGCCCGGTCGCTGCCGCCAGCCTCCAAAACCAGGATACGGACTTTTGGATCCTCGCCCAGCCGGTTCGCCAATACGCAGCCGGCCGAACCGGCTCCGACGATGACGTAATCATAATCGCCGTCTAGAGCGGCGGTCCCGGGGGCAGCGGTGCCCGTCGCGCGGGTCATTCCACGATCGCGTAGTATTTCGTCATAGCGACCGGCTGGCGCCAATAACCCCGGAATCCCTTGGGGATCAGGAACGCGTCGCCCGGATCGAAGCGTTCAGAGGACCGCTCGTTCTCGACGATCACATGGCCTTCGAGGATCACCATGAACTCGTCGCAGGGGTAGTTCTCGTAGAACTCGGTATAGGCGGAGGAGCGCCAGATGCCGACCTTCAGGCGGGCCTCGGGCCGCGCGAAATAGACATGGTCCGCCCCGATGGGGGTTCCCTCGATCAGTGTCGCGGTCGGCAGGGCCACGCCCGCCGCCCGCAGGAAGTCGGCTGGCCCGGTGGGCGACAGGCGTATGGGGTCGGTCATCGGTTGCGGTGGCTCCCGTTGGATTAGGCGACGCCGTGGAATCGGCGTTCCATGAGGTCGATCGCTCCACGTTAAAGTGGGAAATCCGCGCGGGACAAAGTAAAAATAGTCGTGTAGGCGTAACCTGAAGTTACCTGGCTCAGGAGAGGCCGATCATGCGGCGCCGATATTCCTTGACCGCTTTGCGTGCCTTCGAGGTGGCCGCGCGTACCGGAAGTTTCACTGCCGCCGCTACGGAACTCTCCGTCACTCGCCCTGCGGTCAGCAAACAGGTGCGGCAATTGGAAGTGGAACTGGGCTGCGCGCTGTTTGAACGGAAGGGCGACGGCCTGGCCCCGACCCCGGCCGGACGCGAGCTTTTCACGGGGCTAACGCAGTCCTTCGACCTGATCGCGCTGACCCTGGACCGGCTGCGCGCTCGGTCGACCCTGGCCGGACGGGTGCGCGTGCTGGTGGAGCGTGACTTCGCCTCGTCCTGGCTCGCCGAACATGTCGGCCAGTTCCTGCTGGACAGCAACGGTGCCGCCGTCGAGATCGTCACCGAAAGCAACGGCATCCTCCGCATGGACGAGGATTACAGCTACCGCATCTTCTACGGCACGGCGGCGCCCGCCGACGGCAGGCTGGAAGGGCGGGAACTCTGCCGCTGGATCGACCTGCCGCTCTGCACGGCGGATTACGCGCGGGCGATGCGCCACAAGGATCGTGCCTTCGACCATGCGCATCTGCTGCATGATCGCAGCCACGAACCCTGGACCGTCTGGTTCGAAAGCGCGGGTTACGCGGGCGAGGTCGATGCCGGAAGCGGCACGGTTTTCAGCGAGACCTCGCTCTGCCTCTCCGCCGCCTTGGCCGGTTCCGGCATCGTCATCGGCGACACGTTCCTGGCGTTCCGGCA
>DASYDA010000487.1:0-10859 GCA_036499865.1 Dongiaceae bacterium
GAGGAGGAGGCAGCTCGAATCTTCCGGCGTTTTCGTCACGTGCTCCAGCATCTCGCGGGGCATGGCCATGTAGAGTTCCCGGAGAAACTGGATCCGGCCGCTCTTCGGAAGCACCGGCTTCAAGAGATCCAAGGTTTCGCGGGCTCGCTGTGCCGACGAACACAGCACCGCATCTGGTTGATATCCTTGTACCTTGAGCCAAACCGCCATCTGCGGCGCGGCTTTGCGGCCCCGGGTTCCAAGGGGACGGTCGATATCGGCCAGGTTTGGATCGTTCCAGGCGGATTTGGCGTGGCGCATTAAAAGAAGCGTCTTCATTTCGTCACGGTTTGGTAACGCAACTTTGACATCGCTCGGGTCATGATTTTCCTACGTTTTAAGGATATTGGCCGATCATGAGAGATCGGCAAGCCGATAAACGTGAAGATTTCAAAGTGAGCGTGGAAATCGACAGGAAACGGCCTAAAATCAAATTATTAGGTGAGATCGGAGCAGCAGCGTGGACGAAGCAGTATTGAAAAGCGGCACCGCCGAGGAGGCCCAGTACCTCCCGGACTCCCTCAACCGATTCGTGAATCGGGAGCTTTCCTGGCTGGCCTTCAACGAAAGAGTGCTTGAGGAGGCCGGCAATCCGGCTCACCCGCTGCTTGAAAGGCTGCGGTTTCTCTCGATCTCCGCCAACAACCTCGATGAATTCTACATGGTTCGCGTGGCCGGACTGCATGGCCAGGTGCGCGCCCGGGTATCCGCCGTCAGCGCCGACGGCTTGACGCCGTCCCAGCAATTGGCCGCGATCAACCAGCGCAGCGGCGAGCTGATGCGGACCCAGCAGGCCCATTGGCGGCAACTCCGGCAGGGTCTGCGCGACAATGGGCTCTCGGTCCTGGACGTCGCCGAACTGACCGGTGCCGAGAAGGAATGGCTCGACATCTATTTCCTGGATCAGATCTTCCCGGTCCTGACGCCGATGGCGATCGATCCCGCCCATCCGTTCCCGTTCATTCCGAACCAGGGATTCGCGATGGTGCTGCAGTTGCGCCAGACCACGGACGGAAGATCCATGCGGGCGCTGATCCCGCTCCCGAGCCAGTTGCCGCGTTTCATCCGCATGCCCGGTAAAGATCCCAAGAACATCCGCTTCCTCACCCTCGAAGGGCTGGTCGGCCTCTACCTGGACCGCCTTTTCCCCACCTTCGAGGTCATCGACAAGGGTTACTTCCGCCTCATTCGTGACAGCGAAATCGAGATCATGGAAGAAGCGGAAGACCTGGTGCGATTGTTCGAATCGGCCCTCAAGAAACGCCGCCTCGGCAGCGTCATTCGCCTGAAAGTGAATGCGGAGATGCCGGAAGAATTGCTGACCGAGGTGGCCGAGGAACTGGGGGCCAGCCGCGAGGACGTCTTCGTGCTGGACGGCATCATCGGTCTCGCCAGTGTCTCCAAGCTGATTGTCGATGAACGCCCGGATCTCAAGTTCCAGCCATTCAATCCGCGCTTTCCCGAGCGCATCCGCGATATGGGCGGCGATTGCTTCGCCGCCGTTCGCCAGAAGGATATCGTGGTCCACCACCCCTATGAGAGCTTTGACGTGGTGGTGCAGTTCATCAAGCAGGCGGCGCGCGACCCCAACGTCGTCGCGATCAAGCAAACGCTGTATCGTACCAGCGAGGATTCGCCCGTCGTCAAGGCGCTGATCGAGGCCGCCGAGGCCGGCAAGTCGGTGACCGCGCTCATCGAGTTGAAGGCGCGTTTCGACGAAGCCGCCAATATCCGCTGGGCGCGCGACCTGGAGCGGGTGGGCGTTCAAGTGGTCTACGGCTTCGTGCAGTTGAAGACGCATGCCAAGGTCTCGATGGTGATCCGCCGGGAATCCGGCAGCCTTCGCAGCTATGTGCATTTCGGCACCGGCAATTACCATCCGATCACGGCCAAGATTTATACCGATCTCAGCTTCTTCACCTGCGATCCCGGCCTTTGCCACGACGCCGCGCGGCTTTTCAACTATATGACCGGCTATGCCCGGCCGGAGAGCACTGAGAAGGTCGCCTTCGCGCCGCTGACATTGCGTCCGACCTTATTGAAGCTGATCGACGACGAAATTCAGCATGCGGCGGCCGGGCGGCCGGCGACGATCTGGGCCAAGGTGAACTCCCTGGTCGATCCGGGCCTCATCGATGCGCTCTATCGGGCCAGCAATGCCGGCGTGAAGATCAACCTGGTGGTGCGCGGAGTCTGCTGCCTGCGGCCCGGCGTCAAAGGCATGTCCGAAAACATCCGGGTGAAGAGCATCATCGGACGGTTCCTGGAGCATTCCCGTATCGTTTGCTTCGGTGCCGGCCAGGCGCTGCCGTCGCGCAACGCCAAGGTGTTCATCTCATCGGCGGATTGGATGCCGCGGAATCTGGATCGCCGGCTGGAGCTGATGGTTCCGATCGAGAATCCCACCGTGCACCAGCAGGTCCTGGACCAGATCATGGTTGCCAATCTGAAGGACAATCTTCAGAGCTGGGAAATGGATGTGGACGGGGTCTATCGTCGTCTGCAGCCCGTCGATGGGAAAGAGGGTTTCAGCGCCCATACTTTCTTTATGACCAATCCAAGCTTGTCAGGCCGTGGTTCGGCGCTTAAGAAGCAGAAGAGACTCCAAAGGCTCGACCTGCAGAAGGCTTGACGCTTGACCGCATCGCTTCGTAAGGCCGCCGCCGCGGCGCGTGCCGCGCGTCCGGGGCGTGTCGCTGTCATTGATATCGGATCCAATTCGCTGCGCCTGGTCGTCTTCGACAAGCGCTCGCGCTGCCCGGTTCCGGTCTTCAACGAGAAGGCATTGCCCGGCCTCGGGCGTGGGTTGGAGAGGACCGGCAAGCTCAATCCCGAAGGCGTGAAATCGGCTCTGACGAACATCTCGCGCTTCGTCACCATGGCGGAAGCGATGGGTGTCGAAGGAGTCGAGCTGCTGGCGACCGCGGCGGTGCGGGACGCCGATGACGGCAAGGCCTTTGCCGCGGAAATCGAGAAGCGCACCGGCCGCAAGGTGCGGATCGTGTCCGGCGAGGAAGAGGCCCGGCTGTCGGCCATGGGTGTAATCGCCGGTGTGCCGGAAGCCGATGGGCTGATGGGCGATCTCGGCGGCGGCAGTCTGGAACTGGTGCAGCTCGACAAGGGTGCGATCGGTCAGCACGTCACCTTGCCGCTGGGACCCCTGCGCTTGATCGAGGCCACTGGCGGGGATCTCGAGGTCGCCCAAAAGCTGATCGACAAGCAGCTCGAAAAACTGGAATGGCTCTCGGACATCAAGGGACGCACGCTCTATCCGGTCGGTGGTAACTGGCGCGGCTTCGCCCGGATCCATATGGAGCAGACCGATTATCCACTGCATATGATCCACGAATACCGGATGCTGCGGCGCGACGCGGAAGAGCTGGCGCGCCTGCTGAGCCGGCTCGGCAAGCGCTCGCTGGTGGATATCGTCGGCGTCTCCCGCCGGCGCCTGGAGACCCTCCCGCTTGGGGTATTGGTGCTCGAACGCCTGCTCAAGATCGCCAAGCCGCAACTGGTGCTGTTTTCCGCCTATGGCCTGCGCGAGGGGTTCCTGTTCAGCACGCTGGACGAAACGGCGCAGGCGGCCGATCCGCTGCTGGTCGGGTGCGCTGATCTCGCGGGCGCGGACGGGCGCTTCGGCTCGGTGAGCGACCAGCTCGACGATTGGATCGCGCCGCTGTTCCGCACCGAGGGTCATGCGCGGGCGCGCTTGCGCGAGGCAGCCTGTCTCTTGTCGGATATCGCTTGGCGGGAACATCCGGATTATCGCGCCGAGCAGGCCTTCACCCGCGCGCTGCGCCTGCCGGTGGCCGGCATCACCCATGAGGAGCGGGTTACCGTGGCGATGATCCTGGCGATCCGCTACGGCGGCGGTGTCGATGCGCCGTTCATCGACCCATTGCGGTCCCTGCTGGTCGAGGAAGACGTCAATTTCGCCGTGCGGGTGGGCACCACGATACGGCTCGCTTACTCGCTGAGCGGTGGGACGCCGCATATGCTGGGATTGACCTCGATCGAGAGATCCGGCTCAAAGCTGGTGCTGCATCTGCCGAAGGGCGGCGAGACCCTGTTCGGCGAGGCCGTGCAGCGGCGGTTGGACGCCGTGGGACGCGCCTTCGGACTGACCACGGCGATCGCCTGATCGCCGCGGGGCTTGGGGGCTCTAAAGCTCCAATACCTTGACGCGCTTCCCGGCGGCGGTCAGCGCCAGTTTTCCCTGCTTCAGCTTCAACGCCTCTTCGCCAAACATCTCGCGCCGCCATCCGGAAAGGGCGGGGACATCGGCATGGTCATCGGCCGCGATCAGTTCCAGGTCGCTGCTGCTGGCCAGCAGTTTCTGTGCGACCTCATGCTGATCGCAGCGGGTCTTCAGCAGCACGCGCAAGAGATCGATCAGCGGCCCGAGGCCCGGCGGCACATCGGGGCGGGATTCCGGCCTCGGGGCCTCGCTCTCCGGCACCTCTATTCCGCGACGCACGGCCTCCAGGATGGCTTCACCCATGCGGCCTTCGGCGAAATTCTTGGAGAGGCCGCGGCAGTGGCCCAGCGCATCGGCGTCTTTCGGCGGATGCGCGGCGATCTCGACCAGGGTTTCGTCCTTCAGCACGCGGCTGCGCGGCAGGTCGCGATGCTGCGCCTCGTGCTCACGCCAGGCGGCGAGCTCGCGGAGAACCGCCAGGAAACGCGGCTTGTCCGAACGCGTCTTCAGCCGCATCCAGGCGTTTTCCGGCACGATGCGGTAGGTGGCCGGATCTTCCAGGATCGCCATCTCGTCGGCGAGCCAGGTCATGCGCCCGGCCGATTCCAGATTCCGCTTCAGCTTCTGATAGATGACCTGGAGATGCGTGACGTCGTCAAGGGCATAGCTCAATTGCCGCTCGGTCAGCGGGCGATGCGACCAATCGGTGAAGCGCGAGAGCTTGTCCACCCGCGCATTGGCGAGTTTGCCGCAGAGGGTCTCGTAGCTCGCGGAATCGCCGAACCCGCAGGCCATGGCCATGACCTGGGTATCGGCAATCGGCGCCGGAACTTCACCCATCATGTTAAAGAAGATTTCCAGGTCCTGCCGCGCGGCATGGAACACCTTCACGACCGCCTTGTTGCGCAGCAGGTCGAGCAGGGGGCCGAGATCGAGGCCCGGCGCCAGGGTATCGACGGCCGCGGCTTCATCGGGCGAGGCGAGCTGGATCAGGCAGAGCTGCGGCCAGAAGGTCTTGTCGCGCAGGAATTCGGTATCGATGGTGATATAAGGTTCCGCGGCAAGCCTTTGGCAGAGCTCTGCAAGGGTGGCGGAATCGGCGATCAGGACCCCATCCGGGGCTTTCTGTGGGGCGTTCATAACCGAAGCTATAGCCGGTTTGCCGGGACACCGGAAGCCGCCGGCGCGGGAAGCCCGTCTTTTCGCCCGAAACCCTTGACAAAGCGCGGTTTCCCGTGCCTTTTGCCGGCCGTTTGGCTTCCAATTTCGACGGTTTTCCGGGAAGGATCGAGAGTATGCATCCCTATCGCACCCATACTTGCGGCGCGCTGCGCGCCGGCGATTCGGGACAGGTTGTCCGGCTCTCCGGCTGGGTTCATCGCAAACGCGATCATGGCAACCTGCTGTTCATCGATCTTCGCGATCATTACGGCCTTACCCAATGCGTGCTGGATATCTCCAGCCCGATCTTCAAATCGGTCGAGCCGGTGCGCCACGAGAGCGTCGTCACCATCACCGGCAAGGTGGTGAAGCGCATGCCGGAGACCGTCAACGCCAAGCTGCCGACCGGCGAGATCGAGATCCAGGTCCAGGAATTCCTGCTGCAATCCGCGGCGGATCAATTGCCGCTGCAGGTCAACAGCGACGAGGATGCCGGCGAGGAATTCCGGCTGCGCTATCGCTTCCTGGACCTCCGCCGTGATCGCGTCCATCGCAACATCGTGCTCAGGGCCAACGTGATCGCCTCGATCCGTCGTCGCATGGTGGCCGCGGGCTTCACCGAGTTCCAGACGCCGATTCTGACCTCGTCCTCGCCGGAAGGTGCACGCGACTATCTCGTTCCTTCGCGCAATCATCCGGGAAAATTCTACGCGCTCCCGCAGGCGCCGCAGCAGTTCAAGCAGCTCCTGATGGTGGCGGGCTTCGACCGCTACTTCCAGATCGCGCCCTGCTTCCGCGACGAGGACGGCCGCGCCGACCGCAGCCCCGGCGAGTTCTACCAGCTCGATTTCGAGATGTCCTACGTGACCCAGGAGGATGTCTTCAACACGATCGAGCCGGTGCTGCATGGCGTGTTCGAGGAATTCGCCGGCGATCGCTCGGTCTCGGCCCTGCCGTTCCGCCGCGTCGCCTATGCGGAATCGATGTTGCGCTACGGGTCTGACAAGCCGGACCTCCGCAACCCGATCCTGATCGCCGATGTGAGCGAAGTGTTCCGCGGTTCCGGCTTCGGTATCTTCGCGAAAGCCGTCGAGGCGGGCTCGGTGGTGCGCGCGATCCCCGCGCCCGGCGCCGGCACGAAGCCGCGCTCCTTCTTCGACAAGTTCAACGATTGGGCGAAGGAGCAGGGGGCACCCGGCCTCGGCTACGTCATCTTCGAAGCGGGCGGCGGCAAGGGCCCGATCGCCAAGAACCTCGACGAGGCGCGCCTGGCGAAACTACGCCAGGAGACCGGCTGCAAGGACGGCGATGCGGTGTTCTTCGCCACCGACAAGAAGGCGGCGGCGGAGAAGCTCGCCGGCGCTGTGCGCACGCGGCTCGGCGAGGAACTGGAGCTCATCGATCCGAAGCGCTTCGAGTTCTGCTGGATCATCGATTTCCCGATGTACGAGTTCAACGAGGAACTGCAGAAGATCGATTTCAGTCACAATCCCTTCTCGATGCCGCAAGGTGGGCTGAAGGCGCTGCAGGAGCAGGATCCGCTCACCATCAACGCCTATCAGTACGACATCGTCTGTAACGGCGTCGAATTGTCATCGGGCGCCATCCGGAACCATTTGCCGGAGATCATGTACAAGGCCTTCGAGATCGCCGGCTATTCCGCCGAGGAAGTCGAGACCAGGTTCGGCGGCATGTTGAATGCGTTCAAGTTCGGTGCGCCGCCACATGGTGGCTCCGCACCGGGCATCGACCGGATCGTCATGCTGCTTGCGGAAGAGAAGAACATCCGCGAAGTGATTGCATTCCCATTGAACCAGCGCGCCGAGGACCTGCTGATGCAGGCTCCGTCGGAAGTTCCGCCGGCGCGCCTCAAGGAATTGTCGATCCGTCTCGATTTGCCTTTGACAAAGAAATAGTACTGCTCGCCCCTCGTCGCGAAAGCTCTCTTGCCGAAGAGAACTTTCGCGCGGGGTCGGGTGCGCGACGATTAATCACACTTCAGAACCGGCCGATCTCGTCTTCTTTGTCAGGCCCGCGATAGGCGAGTTTCACCACGGAATCCGCACCGAAGAACAGCACAAGTCCAATCAGCAGATTGCTGGCTGCCGCCATGAAGTTGAATTGCCATGTATAGTTGGAGCCCGTCAGGACGCCGTCGAGTTTGAAGATCACTTCCATGGCATACAGGAACGCCGCAGATAGCGACCATAAACCTAGAATGCGCACGAAAGCGCCGAATAAGTGTCTTATTCTCAAGATGGTTCTCCCCTTCTGACACCGGATTCCTTGCCGAGCCCGCTGATCGCGTAAGAGTAGCAGAAATGTCCGGCATGCAGGACAGGCTCGATTTGCCTTTGACGAAAAAGTAAGACAGACTCCCGGCCTGTCGAGCGCGGTCGCCTTAGAACCGCGCCATGACCGCGTCCCACAGTGGGCGTTGTGACGGACGAGTGACGGTTCAACAACAATAGAAATTGCGGATGGCGAATCCTTTCGACGATGGCTTTGCAATGCCCGCCGAGTGGGGCGAGCATGCGCGCTGCTGGATGGCCTGGCCGACGCGGGCCGAAGCCTGGGGCGAACATCTGGACGCGGCCCAGGACGCGGCGGGCGAGATCGCCAATACGGTCGCGCAGTTCGAGCCCGTCAGCATGATCACCAAGCCGAAGAATGTGGCGGAGGTCTCGCTGCGCACGGGGCAGGGCGTCAGCCAGATGCCCTTGCCTTACGACGATTGCTGGATCCGCGATACCGGCCCGATGTTCGTCGTCAATCCGGACAAGGAAGTCGCCGGCATCGATTGGAAATGGAATGCCTGGGGACACCGCTACCCGGATATCGAGCGCGACGCCGCGGTCGCGGGGGCCATTCTCGACAATCTCAAGATGCGCCGCTATGTCTCCGAGCTTGTCGTGGAAGGCGGCGCTGTGCATGTCGATGGGGAAGGCACGCTGCTGACCACGGAATCCGTTCTGCTCAATCAGAACCGGAATCCGAACCTCACCCGTGAGGAGATCGAGGAAGCGCTGATCCGCTATCTCGGCGTCCGGCAAGTGATCTGGCTGGGCGAGGGATTGCAGGACGATCTCGGCGGCGGCCATATCCAGAACCTGGCGCGCTTCGTGCGTCCGGGCGTCGTGCTGGCGCTCACTTGCGCGGATCCGACCGATCCCAACCACAAGGTGCTCACCGACAATCTCGCGCGGTTGAAAGCGGCCAAGGATGCCGCCGGCCGTGAGCTTGAGATCGTCGAGGTCGAGCAGCCGCGGCCGCTCTTCGACGCCGAAGGGCGCCGGCTAGTCTTGTCTTACGTGAACTTCTATCTGCCGAATGGCGGCATCATCTTGCCCGCCTATGAAGACGGCGCCGCCGATAAGCGCGCCTTCGACACCCTCGCCAAGCTCTATCCCAAGCGCGAGCCGAATCAGCTCCCGGCCGTCGAGCTTGCCTATGGTGGCGGCGGAATTTATTCCCTCTGCCTACCACAGCCGGCCGGAAAGGCCGCAGCGGAAGTCTCCTGACTTCGAAGGCTGACGCGGCCCCTCCGGTCGTCGCAGGCCGTTACTGGCCGGCGGCGATGCCGGCCTGGACTTCGGCGATGGCGTCCGTCACCAACTGCATCGCCTTCACGCGATGACCGGCCTTGTCCGGAATGGCCTCCTGGAGATCCGCATTGGCATTGCGAAGCGCTTTCAGCGCCGCCTGCATATGCGGCTGGGCGGCCAGTGCGTAACCCGCTGCGAAAGCGAGCGTGGAACCGAGCGCAACAGCGAAGATCGGTTTCCGCAGGAATCCTTTTTTCATGAGACACTTCCCCGATTTGCGGCAGTCAGCTGCCGCAAATAATTTAATCGAGCGACGAGATTCCCGCTTCGGGAAAAATGTAACGGTCTGTGTCAGTGGCGCGTTTCGCCGGTTCCTATCGGCACCTCGCCCGCGGTCGTCGTCCGGTACAGCAGGCGACGATGGCCGTCATAATCGTTGATCGCGAGATGCATCAGGCAGCGATTGTCCCAGATGGTCAGGGTGTTCTCGCTCCAGCGCCGGCGGCAGGTGAATTCGGGACGGATGCAATGCTGGAACAGGAAGTCCAGCAGCGGCTTCGATTCCGCCGCCGTCATATTTTCGAAACTTTGCGTGTAAACGGGATTCACGAAGAGCGCCTTGCGGCGGGTCTGCGGATGGACCCGCACCACCGGGTGCAGCACCTCGCGATCGGCGGAAGGATCGTTCCGCGCCATCTTGATCGAGCGGCTGACCGGGACGTCCGGTGACGGCCCCATAGTGCCATGCGGCCAGCCGGTATGAACGGCGCGCAGCGGGTCCAGCAGTTTGCACATGCCTTCCGATAGAGCTTCATAAGCGAGGTATTGGCTGGACCACAGCGTGTCGCCGCCCACCGGCGGCAGTTCCACCGCATGAAGCAAGGTCGCGGCGGGCGGTTCCGGCAGGAAGGAAAAGTCGCTGTGCCAGGTGCCGCCGAAGGTCGAAATCTTGCGCTCGTCGGCTTCCTTGAGGACGGCGATCACTTCCGGATGGCCCGGTACGCCTTCGACGTAAGGGACCTTGAGCACCGACCCGAACAATTGGGTGACCTTGAGCTGCTCGTCGAGGCTCAGCTCCTGGTCGCGCACGAACAGCACGGAATGCGCCGCGAAGGCCGCGCGCAGGGCCGCGATCGTGTCCGGTGTTGCGCGGCGCAGATCGACGCCGCGCACTTCGGCGCCGAGGCCCGGTGTCACCGGTTCGATGCGGAGTTGTTCGGTCATGGATTAACCCTTCTTCAGTCGAACGCCATAGTCTATCGCCCTACCAGCGATGTCGCCAAGCTTAAGCCGCGCGCTCGGCACCGCTCCAGCGGGTGATCTCGCGGTCGATCCGTTCGGCCAGGCCCGCGGAAATCGGCGTCAAAGGCAGCCGCACTTCCGGGCTGTCGATCAATCCCTGGCGATAGAGCCAGTATTTGATCGGCGCGGGATTGGGTTCCGCGAAGAGCAGCCGCGTCAGCTCCGAAAGATCGTGCCAGAGTTTGAGCGCAGCCCGCGTATCGCCATCGTCGCGATGCGCCGCATGGATGGCGGCGAAGCGCTCGGTCTCGATATGGGCCGAGGCCAGGATGCCACCATCGGCGCCCTGCGCGAGCGCCAGATGGAACTGCGCATCCTCGCCGCTCATCACCGCGAAGCCGCGCGGTCGCCGACGGATGAGATCGAGGCTCTGCGCCGGATCCGTGCAGCAATCCTTGACACCGACGATGCCCGGCAGTTCCGCCAGCCGCAGCATCGTATCGTTGGCGATGTTGACGCCGGTCCGATAGGGGATGTTGTAAACCAGGATCGGCCGGTCAGTCGCCTCGGTCAGGGTTGCGAAATGCCGATAGAGCCCTTCCTGGCTGGGGCGAATGTAAGATGGGCTCGAGATCAGCATGCCGGAGACCGGCAGTCGCTCGGTGCGCGACAGG
>DASYDA010000488.1:0-1902 GCA_036499865.1 Dongiaceae bacterium
GCGCTCCTTGCGGATCGCCTTGCGCTTGCGCGAGGCGAGCGCACCGAGAAAATCGTCGAAGGTCCGATATCCCGCATTGTTCCAGTGATATTGCACGCCGATCCGGTGCAGGAAGCCGGCCTCGTCCATCGCGCCGGCCTCCTCCTCCGTGCAGAAGGTCACATGCAATGAGGAGAGACCGGATTGCGAAACCACCGACTGCATGGCGCCCGTCAACGCCTCGCGGACGGCCGCCGCATCGTCCTGCGGACGCACGAGAAGGCGCGGGCCGGGTACGGGGGTGAAGGGAACCGCGACCTGCAATTTCGGATAATATTGCCCGCCTGCGCGCTCATAGGCATCCGCCCAGCCTTGATCGAAGATGTATTCGCCTTGGGAATGCCCCTTCACATACATGGGCGCCACCGCTTGCAACGCGCCCTTTTCGTCGGTCAGGGCGAGATGCTGCGGCAGCCAGCCGGCCTTGCGGCCGACCGAGCCGGAATCTTCCAGCGCCTTCAGAAAGGTATGACGGAGAAAGGGATTTTCCACACCGGCGCAGGCATCCCAATCGGCCGCCGGAACGGCGTCGATACGGTCGAGAACGCGGGCTTCGAGTTGTCGAGCGGCGGGCAATCGAGACATGTTCCAGACAATTTGGGCCGGCTTGCGCCCCATGGCAAGCCGGCCCATCAAGAATTGAACCTGGAAGAGTCGGCGTTAGTTCAGTTCGAAAATCGCCTCGACTTCGACCGCGACATTCAACGGCAACACGTTGACGCCGATCGCCGAGCGGGCATGCTTGCCGGCATCGCCGAACACCTCGACCATCAGGTCGGAAACGCCGTTGGCGACCTTGGGCTGCTCGGTGAAGTCGTCCATCGAGTTGATGAAGACAGTCATCTTGCAGAGACGTTTCACCTTGTCGAGATCGCCGATGGCGTTCCGCAACTGGGAAATCACATTGAGGCCGCAGAGCCGCGCCGCCTTCTGGCCATCCTCGACGGTGAATTCCTTGCCAAGCTTGCCCTGGTATTTGAATTCGCCGTTGAAAACGGTGACCTGGCCCGAGGTATAGGCCATGTTGCCGGCCACCACGACGGGCACGTAATTGGCGACGGGTGCCGCCGCCTTCGGGAGTTCGATCTTCAGTTCGGCGATACGGGCGTCGATCTTGCCGGCCATGCTTGTCTCCTTTTGGGCTTTCTCGGTGTTAAATCGGCGGGCAGCATAGCGGCGGGATCAGGCATTCTCCAGGCCGGATTGCGCCGTATTTCGGTGCCGGCGCGACCGGGCTCCGATGAAGATGTGGCCCAGCACCGCGCCGAAGACCAGGATTCCACCGATAACGGTGTCGCGCTCCGGTGTCTCGCCGAAAGCCAGCCACACCCAGACCGGCGCCAGCGGGGCGTCCAGGGAGCCGATCAGCCCGGTTTCGATCGCCGGAAGCAGTTT
Organism: Dongiaceae bacterium; assembly: GCA_036499865.1. GTDB lineage: Bacteria > Pseudomonadota > Alphaproteobacteria > Dongiales > Dongiaceae > Dongia. The sequence goes on from DASYDA010000488.1 coordinate 1,435, forward strand.
GGCACCCATGGTGAACAGCGCGATGCCGATTGCGGAATTCACCAGGCCGAACAGCGCCAATTCGATCATCGTGCCTGCCGAGGGCAGAACGTGGCTGGCCAGCGGCCAGCAGGCCAAACCACTCAGCAGTGCCGAAAGGCAAGCCGCGGGCAGGGTGGGGATATCGGGATGTCGCCGCGAGATCACCATCATGCCGGCCATGACCAGCGTCATGCCGAAAGCCAGCAGATCGCCGAACCATGATCCTTCCCTTGCACCGAAGCCGACCATGACCGCGACACCGGCCAAGGCGACGAGACTGGCGGCCGTCGCGGTTTTCGCCGGCCGCTCCCGCATCGCCAGCCAGGAGATCCCCGCCGCAACGAAGGGAATCGTGCCGTAGATGATCGCGACATGTGCGACCGTCGTCAGCGTCAGCGCGGAAATGAAGCAGACCATGCCGATGCCGGAGATCGCCGCGAACAGCCA
>DASYDA010000489.1:0-4772 GCA_036499865.1 Dongiaceae bacterium
GGCGATCTGCGGTGAGGCCATGGTTTGGAACCGATCGGTCGATAATTTGGGCGCATTGTGCGGATGCCGGGGCGGCGATCAAGCGGAAATTCGCCGACCTTCTCCGGCTGCCTTGTCGCAACCAGTTGAAAACCATGCGCAATTTAGATGTGAAAACCGCCACGTCAGCCCCTATATTTTGAGCATGGTAGCGATATCCCCGTCCCGGCAATCATGATCGACCCGTTCGGCCGCAAGATCAGTTATCTCCGCGTATCGGTGACAGACCGCTGCGACTTCCGCTGCGTCTATTGCATGGCCGAGCACATGACCTTCCTGCCGAAGGCGGAGGTCTTGACCCTCGAGGAGTTGGACCAGCTGTGCAGCGCCTTCGTCGGCCTCGGCGTCCGGAAGCTGCGGCTGACCGGCGGTGAACCGCTGGTCCGCAAGAACGTGATGGAGTTGGTCCGCTCTTTGTCGCGGCATTTGAAGAGCGGCGCGCTGGAGGAACTGACCCTCACCACCAATGGCAGCCAGCTCGCGAAATATGCGGACGAGCTGGCAAGATTGGGCGTCCGGCGGGTGAATGTCTCGGTGGATACGCTCGATCCGGTGAAATTCACCGAGATCACCCGCTGGGGCAAGCTGGACACCGTGCTCGACGGCATCCGCGCCGCCAAGCAAGCCGGCCTCAAGGTCAAGATCAACACCGTCGCCTTGAAGGGCGTGAACGATCAGGAAGTGCCGGCCCTGGTGGAATGGTGCGGTGCCGAGGGCCACGACCTCACCTTCATCGAAGTGATGCCGATGGGCGATATCGGCGGCGAGAACCGCCTCGACCAATACTACCCGCTCTCGCTGCTCCGGTCGCAGATGGCGAAACGCTGGCATATGGAAGAGACCTCCGAACGCACCGGCGGTCCCGCGCGTTATGTGCGGCTGAAGGAGACCGGCCAGCGCGTCGGCTTCATCACCCCACTCACGCATAACTTCTGCGAATCCTGCAACCGGGTCCGCGTCACCTGCACCGGCATGCTCTATATGTGCCTCGGCCAGGAGGACAGCGCCGACTTGCGTGCGGCGCTCCGCCAGAGCGAGTCCGACGCACCGCTGATCGCGGCCATCGAGGAAGCCATCACCCGGAAGCCGAAGGGCCATGACTTCATCATCGACCGCCGCCACCAGGGCCCGGCGGTCGGGCGGCATATGAGCGTGACCGGCGGCTGAACAGCCGCTAGCGCAGCGGCTTCTCCATCTCGAAATTGTCAAAGATCTGCCCGTTATGGCTGACCTGCTGGGCTTGCAGCACGGCGAAGCCCTGACGCTCGAAGAAGCGTTTTGCGGTGATGCTGGATTGTGTCCAGAGCCGCTGCGCGCCGCGTTGCTTTGCCTCGCGTTCGATCTCTTCCAGCAGACGCGTCGCAATCCGTTTCCGCTGCAGGTCTTTGTGGACATAGACCTGGTCCACGTAATCCTTGCCGTCGAGATTGGCAAAACCGACCACCATGCTGCCGGAGGTCGCGATCAGGAAATGGCTACCCTCGATGACCTGCCGCCAGCCGTCGAGATCGACCTGGTAGGGCGCCCAGGCGTCGATCTGCGCCTCGGAATAATCCTGCCGGTTGATCACGCGCACCGTGTCGCGGAACAGGCGGGCGACGTTGAGTGCGTCTTCCGGCCTGCCGCGTCTCAGTTCAATGACGAATGGAACGCTCCGTCCTCTCAATCGACAATCACCTGATGCGCGAAATTTCGGCCGTCGGTGATGGTGATCATCTTGAAGCCGAGCAGTTTCATGAAGTCGAGGAAGGTGGCTTCTTCCGGTTGCGTGTTCTGCTGAAAAAAGCTCGTCGAACGCGCAACCGAGGTCAGTTCGGCCAGCAGAGCCCGCGCGCGATAGACCGTGTTGAGCTGGCCGTCCACCAACCCGACGACAATGAGCTTTTCGGACTGGGTCCCCTTGGCGAAGATCGCGAAGCTCGGCGCATATTGGGCGCCGAGCATCTCCTTGGTCATGCCGATGATGAAGCCCTGACGGCGGTTTCGATCGCTTTCAGGAAGCGTGACCACGTTTGAGACATAGTGCTCCACGGTCTGCGGCTTCGGATAATAGTAGCCGACATGCTGAGATTCCTGGTCCGCCCCGCCATCCGTGTTGAAGGAAGCGGCGTCCTGGGCGAGCGCCCCCCGGACGCCGAACGCGCAACAGCCGATCAGCAGGAAGCCAGCAAGAAACGGTGCCATAGTGCGCATTTCGCCCCCCATCTCGATGCTCGGAGAGTGCGGCTGGCGAGCCCTGTTTGGCAAGTGCGTAATCGCGAACGCTCTCCGAATGCAGGCAGATCCGACGATTGATTTCTCGCCTCCAGCCGGATATTTCCGGCGGGTCCCGGGCAGGTGTTTCCGGACCGCTCCGCCCTCGCTATACTCGGCGGTGCGCCGAATCAACCCCTTCCGGATTGCCCAAAGCCCATATCTGACTCATGGCCATACCGACATTCGCATTCGTGGCGGCTCCCAGCGCCGAGGCACAATCCGCCCTGGCGGAACTCAAATCCCGCTATGGCGAAGCCGATCCGGCCTATGCCGACACCGTGGTCGTGCTGGGCGGCGATGGGACCATGCTGGAGACGCTGCACCGGCATATGGGTCGCGCGGTCCGCATCTTCGGCATGAATTGCGGCACCGTCGGTTTCCTGATGAACCGCTACAGTACGGAAGACCTGCTGGAAAGGCTGGAAAAGGCCCAACAGGTCACCCTGCATCCGCTAGAGATGCGCGCGAAGACGCTCGACGGCACGGAACAGGTGCGGCTGGCCATCAACGAGGTCTCGCTGCTGCGCGAGATGGCGCAGGCGGCGAAGATCACCATCCAGGTCGATGGCGTCGAACGGATCACGGAGCTGATCTGCGACGGCATCATGGTGGCGACGCCGGCCGGCAGCACCGCCTATAATCTCTCCGTGCACGGCCCGATCCTGCCCATCGGCTCCGGCGCACTGGCGCTGACCCCGATCAGCGCGTTCCGGCCGCGGCGCTGGCGCGGCGCCATTCTTCCCCGCAGTGCCAAGGTCCGTTTCGTCATCAGGGAGCCGCAGCGCCGGCCGGTCAGCGCCACCGCCGACTTCGCCGAGATCCGCGACGTTTCGGAAGTGAAGATCCGCGAGGACCAGTCGATCGCCATGAATCTGCTGTTCGATCCCGAGCATCACCTCGAGGAGCGCATTCTGCGCGAGCAGTTCACGGCCTAGCGGCGATCACGCCGCCGTCAGATCGTCCGCGTTGCGAAGCTGCGGGAACCAGCGATACCAGAGCGCCGCCACCGCCAGCGTGCAGACGCCGCCGGCAACCGTCGCGACGACCGGGCCGAAGAATTTGGCCGAAGTCCCGGCCCGGAAGGTGCCGAGTTCGTTCGAGGCCGAGACCAGCATCATATAGACCGCATTGACCCGGCCGCGGAGCGAATCCGGCGTCCAGAGCTGGATCAGCACCTCGCGGATGAAGACGCTGATCATGTCGCTGGCGCCCATGACGATGAGTGCCGCGATCGAAACGCCGATCCAGTGCGACAGCCCGAAAGCGATGGTGCCGAGCGCGAAGACGGCGACGGTCGCGAACATGATCGGCCCCGCCTTGCGTTTGATCGGCCGCAAACCGAGGTAAAGCGACATGATCAACGCGCCGATGCCGACGCCCGCGCGCAGCAGGCCGAGAGCGAAGGGGCCTCCCGCCAGGATATCCGCGGCGAACATCGGGAGCAGCGCGGTGGTGCTGCCGAGCAGCACGGCGAAAAGGTCCAATGTGGCCGCACCGAGCACCACCTTCTCGCGCAGTATGAAGCGGAAGCCGCCGAGCATGGCGTCCAGCGACCGTGGTTCCTTCGGCTTCGGTGCTTCCTTCTTGCGTATGCCGAGCACCGAGAAGAGCGCCAGCAGCACCATGCCGAGACAGGTCGCGAACGCCGCGATCGGCGAGATGCCGTAGAGCATGCCGCCCAAGGCCGGACCGCCGATCATGCTCAACTGCCAGCTCGCCGTCGAACAGGCGATCGCCGCCGGAAGCTGCTCCCGCTCCACGAGAGCGGGGGCCATCGCCAGGGAAGCCGGGTTGAAGAAGGCCCGGCCGACGCCCAGGGCGAAGACCAGGATCAGCACCGGCCAGACCTGGTGACTTTGCGCAAGGACGGTGAGGAAGATGCCGAGCACCACAAGGAATTCCGAACTCAGGCAGGCGGCGATGATCCGCTTGCGCGGATACCGGTCCGCCGCGGCGCCGGTCAACAGAACCAGGAGGCAGTTGGGCAGGAATTGCACCAGGCCCAGCAGGGCCAGATCGAAAGGATCGTGCGAGATGGCGTAGATGCGCCAGCTGATGGCAACCACCAGCACCTCGGCCGCGAGGGAATAGAGGAGCGTGCTCAGCGCATAAAGCCGGAAATCCCGGTTGCGCAGCACGGAGATCGCCGACGATCCGATTGCCATTGTACCGATTTCAGAATGCCCCAAATATGGGGTTAGCAATATCCGATCGACAGGACTCTGACCAGCCGGAACGCTACTCGCCGTCTTGCGCTTCCGGAAGGGCAGCCCTGATCTTCGCTTGCGTGAACACGGCCACCGCGGTGAGCATGCGGTCGAGATTCCGCTTCAACGCGTCGAAGCCCTCGGCCTTCTCGATCCTGTCTTCATCCATGTAAAGCCCCCGATTGACCTCGATCTGCAGGCTGTGGCGGCCTTCCTGCGGCCGTCCGAAACGCGTCACCAGCTCCGCGCCCTTGAACGGATGATTGAGAC
>DASYDA010000490.1:0-2008 GCA_036499865.1 Dongiaceae bacterium
GAAAATCGCCGGTCGCGTGCGATTGGGCCTGCCGCAGGATTTCGCGGAAGCGTGGTTGCCCGCGGTGCTCGGTCGATTCATGCGCGCCAATCCCCGCATGCGTGTCGATGTTCGCGTCGATCGAAACGCGGTGCTGACCGAAGGCCTGCTGAGGACGAACTCGATCTTGCCTTGACCTGGGGCTCCGGCGATCCGTCGCGGCGGCCTGAACTGGTGCGCGACTGGCCGGTGGTCTGGATCGGGCCATCCGATTGGTCGTCGGCGCGGTTCACCGAAACCGAGCCTCTGCCTCTCCTGGCTTTCGAACCGCCCTGTATCTTCCGATCGGCGGCAATCGCCGCACTCGACAAAGCGCGCATTCCCTGGCGCCTCGCTTTCACCAGCCCCAGCTTGACCGGCTTATGGGCCGCAGCCGAGGCGGGCCTCGGCATCACCGTGCGCTCGCCGATCGGGGTCTCGCCAAGGCTGGCGGTATTGAATCCACGAAAGGCCGGCCTACCGGCATTGCCGAAGATCGGCCTGTTCCTGCATGAAACGGAATCCGAGCCGTCGGCCGCGATCCGGCGATTGCGGGAAATCATCCGCGTCGCGATCGACGAGATGGGCTAGCGCGCGCCGCCGCCGCTGGAATAATAGAAGGCCATCGCCTGGGCGCGGCTGTTGACGCCGAGCTTGTCGTAGAGATTGCGCAGATGGAACTTCACGGTGTTGACCGAGATGCCGAGTTCCGCGCCCAGATCCTTGTTGTTGAGGCCGCGCACCAGCGCCGATAACAGGACGCGCTCGCGCGCGGTGAGTTCTCCCGCCGGATCATGCTTCAGCGCGCGAACATCAAGGAACGGGAACACCATTTGCCCCTGCGCGATGGCATGGGCGACATCGATCAGTTTCTGCGGCAGGTCGCTGCGCGGGCAGAAGCCGGCGGCGCCGGCCGCCATGGCGCGGCGCACCAGATCCATATCGCCGTCCGGCCCATAAACCAGCATTCGCGGCGCGTTCGGCCGGTTGCGCAGGGCTTCCAGCAAGCGCTCGCCGCCGAGGCCAGGCAAAGCCCAGTCCACCACCCCGATGGAAGCGGGAAGCCGCGCCATCATCTCCAGGAACAACTCGGCCGTGCCGATGGTCGCTACCAGGGTGAAACGCGCGTCGCGCTCAAAGAATTCGGACAGCGCCGAAAGCATCAGCGGATTGCTATCCGCCAAGGCGACGCTGATCGGTGATGGTTTCTGGTCGTTCTGACTTGCCATTGTCCGCAAAGCCCTACCTGGCTAGGTAGGAGTATAGGGAGGAAATTATCATTACTCAACCCGAATGGGTGGTTTATATCCCACCCTATAGGACGAGAGAGGATAGGATTTTAGAGTGTTGTGGGCTGAAACCCACCCGGTCAGACTGCCCGTAATGAACAAGCCGAAATTTACCGGCTGAGCGAACAGCGAGGAGGAGCGTCATGGTGGGCAGTAGAGGTCTTTTCATCCCGGGACCGACCAATGTCCCGGAACGGGTGCGCAGCGCCATGGCCGTTCCCATGGAAGACCAGCGCGCGCCCGATCTGCCGGATTTCACCTTGCCGCTGTTCCGGGATCTGAAGCGGATCTTCCAGTCCCAGACCGGCCAGGTCTTCTTGTTTCCGGCCTCTGGTACCGGCGGCTGGGAGGCGTCGATCACCAACACGCTTTCACCCGGCGACAAAGTGCTCGCTGCGCGCTTCGGCCAGTTCTCGCATCTCTGGATCGATCTCAGTCAGCGCCACGGGCTCGAGGTCGAGATCGTCGATGTCGATTGGGGCGAAGGCGCGCCGGTCGAGATCTACGCCGAGAAGCTGAAGGCGGATCGCGATCACAGGATCAAGGCGGTGCTCGCCTGCCACAACGAGACCGCGACCGGCGTCACCAGCGACATTGCCGGCGTCCGCAAGGCGCTGAACGACGCCAAGCATCCGGCGCTGCTCTTCGTCGATGGCGTCAGTTCCATCGCCAGCATCGATTTCCGTATGGATGAATGGGGT
>DASYDA010000491.1:0-2713 GCA_036499865.1 Dongiaceae bacterium
GCTTGCCGGGCTCGTAGCCGACCGCGACATGGTCGAGCGTCATCAGCGGCGGCGGCAATTCGATCGGTTCGGGAAATTCGAATTCGATGCCGCGTTCCTCGGCGGCGGCGGCGATGGGTTCCAGCTTCGCGATCGCCTTCAGGCGGGACTGTGCCTGGCGCGCCTTCGAGGCCTTGTAGCGAAAGCGCTCCACGAAGACCATCATATGCTTGCGCTGCGCCTCTTGCTTCTGCGCGGTGGCGGATTGCAGCGCCAGGCGCTGGCGGCGGGTCTCCTCGAAAATGTCGTAACCGCCGGTATAGACGGTGAATTTTTTGTCGTGCAGATGGATGATCTTATCGACCACGTTGTTCAGCAAGTCGCGGTCGTGGCTGACCAGCAGGATGGTGTGGGGATAGCTCTTCAGGAATCCTTCCAGCCACAGCGTCGCTTCGAGGTCGAGATGGTTGGTCGGCTCGTCGAGCAGCAAAAGTTCCGGACGCGAGAACAGAACCGCGCCCAGCGCGACGCGCATGCGCCAGCCGCCGGAGAAATCGTTGCAGGGCCGCGCCTGGGCCTCGGCATTGAAGCCGAGTCCGGCCAGGATCTCAGCCGCCCGCGCTTCCGCCGAATGCGCGTCGATGTCGAGCAGCCGCTGGTGGATATCGGCGATCCGGTGCGGATCATGGGCAGTCTCTGCCTCCGCCAGCAGGGCGGAACGCTCGGTATCGGCAGCCAGCACGGTTTCCAGCAGGCTCAAGGGACCATTTGGCGCTTCCTGGGCCAGCATGCCCATGCGCCAGGCTTTGGGATATTCGATGGTCCCGGCATCGGCATGGATCTGCTCGGAGATCATTTTCAGCATGGTCGATTTGCCGGCGCCGTTCCGGCCGATGAGCCCGGCATGATGGCCAGCCGCGAGGCTGAAGCCGGCGCCCGAAAGGATCTCGCGCCCGGCGATGCGGTAAGTGATGTCGGAAACGGTCAGCATGACGAATTCGGGCCTAAACTGTGGATTTTGGGCAGGGCCGGGAGGCGTTGCGGCAGCGCGGCGAAGTGTATATAAGCCAGCGCCAGTTTCGCCAAGCCGGGAATCCCGGCTGTTTTCTTATTCTCTTTTAATTCAGGATCTTAGCATGGCCAAAGAACGCACTTTGTCGATCATCAAGCCGGATGCCACACGCCGCAACCTGACCGGCAAGGTCAATGCGAAGTTCGAGGACGCGGGCTTGCGCATCGTCGCCCAGCGCCGCCTCTGGCTGACCCCGGCCCAGGCCGGGCAATTCTACGCCGTTCACAAGGAGCGTCCCTTCTACAACGATCTTTGCAAGTTCATGACCAGCGGCCCGGTCGTCGTTCAGGTCCTGGAAGGCGAAAATGCCGTCGCGAAGAACCGCGAAGTCATGGGCGCCACCAACCCGGCGAATGCCGCTGCTGGCACGATCCGCAAGGAATTCGCTGAATCCATCGAAGCCAATTCTGTTCATGGCTCGGATTCGGCGGAAAACGCGAAGATCGAAATCGCGTTCTTCTTTGCGGAGACCGATATCGTCGGCTGATATCGTCGGCTGGTCGCTCGCGAAACGGAAACGGCGCCGCTTTAAAGCGGCGCCGTTTCCTTTTGAGGACCGCGACAGCCGGCTATTTCCGGGTGAGAAGCGCCACAGTCGTGATGATGATGTTGGCAATGATCAGGAACAGGCTCACGACCCAGGTGTTCACGGTCGGGCCGTTGATTGCGAACAAGACCACCACGAGAGTAAAGACCGCGGCATGGATGGAGCCCCAAAACAGCATCCGTCCCACGGAATGCCAAGTATGGCGGCGATCGGCAAGAATTTGATCATTGAGCGACATAACGCATATCCCTAGCTGAACTCGATCTGGAAGCAGTTTTACCCGAGGTCGACGGGCTGGGCAATGTATGGATTGTCGCTCCCCGAAGGATTTTCGGAAGAATTTCGATGGGGTTCAGAGTACCGCTTCTCAGCGGGGCGGCAGGGGCGCGGTTTCCACCGGCGCGACGGGCACGCTTTGCGGAGCCTCGGGCTCGCCGGGTCGAGCCGGCGCTTCCGAAACCGCCGGCGCGGCGGTTCCTGGCGCGGGTGCCACTTGTACCGGCGGCGCATCCACCTCGAACTCGCTCGGGCAATGGCGGCGCAATGATCCGTGCGGCAGCCAAAGCTGATCCTTCGCCAAACCGCGATTCATCGCGCTCAAGGTCACGGTGATCCGCACCTGGTAGAGATGGTTTTTGCCGTCGACCTTGCGGCAAATGAAATCGACCGCCTTGCCGGAATCCTCGCCGAACTGGTCGGTGAAAGCGGCCAGGAGCGCGTCCTGGCTGATCTTGCTGCCGACCGCGCCCGCGATCTTCGTATTGACCTGTGTGGAGGCGGCGTCTTTCGCCAGCTTGATGCTGCGGGAGAAATATTGATCCGGAGAATATAAGGAACAGGTCCCGTACTTCGCCCAGATGCCCCGGTCCTGGCAGGACTGGGTTATCGGCATGACCTCGCTTAGCGAATCCGCGACGCTCTGGTTCACGCGCGGCTGATCCATGTCGCACCATTGGCGCGAACGATCCATATCGGCATCGGAGGGCATGCCGTCGCAATAGGTGTCGGCAAAGCCGTTCTCGACCGGCGCCGGCTGCAAGGCGAAGAACGCGAGATTGCGCCCATCATAGCGGCGCAAGGACAGGTCCTTGCATTCCGGCCGATCGCTTTCGAGC
>DASYDA010000492.1:0-5047 GCA_036499865.1 Dongiaceae bacterium
CCAGGCCTTGCCGTCCTTGGTGACGGCGAAATAGCCGTCGCCGACCGGACCGGTATAGCTCTTCGGCATCAGCCATTGCTTGTAGTTGATATAGGCATCCCAGGTCGCCTGGGTGATGGTGACCTTCTCGCCGCTGGCGAGTTCGGCCGGCTTCGAATGCTGAGCGGCGCAACCGGCGGTGATGACGGCCAGCAAAAGGGTTGCGGCGAGCGTGAAACGGCGCATAGACGGTTCTCCCCTCGGAAATGCGTGATGGACGTAAAATCTTTCATACATGCCCGCGCGCGGAAAGGCGAGAGGGACAACCACACCGATTTCCCGTGACATTCATGGGTCTTACCGAGCCCGGGTTCTGCCGGAACCGGATTTGTAACGGGATTTGCAATGGGCATTTCCCCGTGGCATTCCTAGACCATGGGGGTTGCCGGAAACACGGATTCGTCGCGGCTGGCGGTGATGCTGGCCGCGCTGGCGCTGCTGTTCGGCGGCAGGATGGCGCCCGCATGGGCGGATGACAGCGATCTCTGCCTCGACGAGATCACGAAACAGGAAACCGTCTATGGCATGCCGGCCGGCCTGCTGAAGGCCATCGCCCGGGTGGAATCCAGCGGCAGTCCCTATGGCGCGCGCGTGAAGCCCTGGCCCTGGACGCTGAATGTCGGCGGCGATGCGCATTACTATCCGACCAAGGACGCGGCATTGACGGCGCTGCAGGGTTTCAAGGCGGCGAGCGACGTCAATATCGATGTCGGCTGCATGCAGATCAGCCTGCGGCACCACCCGAAGGCCTTTCCCGATCTCGCCACCGCGCTCGATCCGGTCGCCAATGTGGATTATGGCGCGTTGTTCCTCGCCAGCCTGAAATCGCGGTCCGGTGACTGGATGGTTGCCTCCGGCGACTATCATTCGACCACGCCGGGCTTCGGCGACACCTATCGCAACCTGGTCCAGATCGCCTGGACGGGCGGCGTCCTGCCGGGGCCGATGGTCAATGTGGTGCGCACCACCATGCCGGCCGGCCCCGCGGTGATCGATATCCGCAGCATCGGCGACGCCACGGTCGTTCGCCGGCTCGACAGCCAGGGCCAGCCGATCACCGGCAGCGAGACCAGCGTTTCGGGCGCCGGCGACACCTGCAGTCATCGCCAGCGCGAGACCTCGATGTCGGCGGGACAAGGCGTGCGGGTCTGGAACGGTCTTTGTGCGGACAATGCGGCCGATGGCGTCATCGGCAATCGCATCACGATCCCCGATCCGGCGCCCGATCAGCAATAACGCTCAGCGACCGGCGTCGATCAGCTCGAAGATCGCGGCCGCAACGCTTTCCGGCGCTTCCCGTGGAAAGAAATGTCCGGCCACCGGCACCACATCGCGTCGATAGAAACCGGCGAAATGCGCGTCGGCATGATCCGAAAGGGCCGGCGGATCGACGCCGTCGCAGGCGCCATGCAGCACGATTGTGGGCACGGTGATTTTCGGCCGGCGGGCCAGTTGCCGCTCGATTTCTTCATAGGCCAGGTCGCCCGGCGCCGCCTGAAAACGATGGCGGTAGGAGTGGATCACCACATCGACGAAATCGGGGTTTTCGAAGGAGGCGCCGGTGCGTTCATAGGTGGCATCGTCGAACCGCCAGTTCGGCGACCAGAGTTTCCAGAGCAGCCGGCAGATATCGTGCCGGTTCGCGGCCAGGCCTGCGGCGCCGCGCGCGGTATTGAAGTACCACTGGTACCAGAAGCGCCATTCGAGATCCGCCGCCTCGGGACGGAGGTTCCCGGCGATGTTCTGGATATTGTAGCCGCCGATGGAAACCAGCGCCCGCACCCGCTCCGGCCATAAGGTCGCGACGATGCAGGCCGCGCGCCCGCCCCAATCATAGCCCGCCAGCACCGCGCTGCGAATCTCCAGACCATCCATCAGCGCCTTGAGGTCAGCTGCCAGCGCGCCTTGCTGGCCGGAACGCGAGGTCTGCGCCGAGAGAAACCGCGTCGGTCCATAGCCGCGCAGATAGGGCACGATAACCCGGCAGCCGCGTGCCGCCAGGATCGGGGCAACGTCGTCCCAGGTGCGGACATCGTCCGGAAATCCGTGCATCAGGATGACCGGTATGCCCTTGGCCGGGCCGCTTTCTTCGCAGGCGATCTCGAGAAGGGAAGTCTGGACCTCCCGCTGCGTAGCGCCGCTCATGCCTCGGCGGTGGCCGCAGCCTTCAGCGTCCCGTAGGCCTGGTTCACCAGCTTCAGGCGCTCTTCGGAGCTTTTATCGCCGCCATTCGCGTCCGGATGCAGAAGTTTCACCAGCGATTTGTAGCGCTCGCGGATTTCGGTCCAGGTGACCGGAGGTGCCAAGCTTAGAACGGCCAATGCCGCCTCTTCCTTGGTGGCCGCGGCTCGCCGGCGCCGGCGCCGCTCCGCTTCCGCCTTCTTCTCGGCGGCGTTCATCCGCGCATTGACGGCGGCGCGTACATCTTCCGGCATCAATTCGTTTTCGTCGATGCCGCCGAAGCGGCGGCTGGCTTGGCTGGTTCCCCAGGAACCCAAAGGCCAGGTCGGACGCTGCCAGACCGTATCGAAGCGGACCTGACGCTCGATCTGGCCCGTATCCATGCCGGCATAGAAGTCCCAGGACTTGTTGTATTGACGCACGTGATCGAGGCAGAACCAGAAATATTCGTTAAGATGGTCCCGTGATTTCGGCGCGCGATAAAGCCCTTCGGCCTGACAGCCCGGATGATGGCATGAGGTGGCCCGCGGCGGCGGGTCTGGAATGTAGTGTCGTCTCGGCATTTTCTCAGTATGGAGGACCCGGCTGCCACGACGCAAGCGACGGCCGGAGATCGGCAGTGATCCCGGAGATTCGCGCGTGGTCGCGGAATTGTCTCATTTCGTCCCTAAGAATATGGTGAGGGAGTCGTGTTTTTGCCAGTCAGCCTCAGCGAGAAGACTCGGTGGAAAGAAGCGCGAGGGTGGCCATGATATAATATCGAGTGAATATAATATCATGCAGCGAGCAATAAATAAGGCGGGCTCGGCGCCTTGGCGCCCACATGACGGTGTTAAAAAATTGTCTGGAATACGTGAACGGATCGAGCAGAAATTGCGTGCTGCCTTGGCGCCCGAGATGCTCGATGTCATAGACGAAACCAACCAGCATCACGGCCATGCGGGCTGGCGCGAAAGCGGCGAAACACATTTTCGGGTTTCAATTCGTTCCGCAGCTTTCGCAGGAAAATCGCGCGTCGAGCGGCAACGCCTTGTTTACGGTATTCTTTTCGAGGAGCTCGCCGGACCCGTCCATGCGCTTGCGATTTCTGCACGCGCGCCGGGCGAGTCATGATCGCCCACCTCACCATAAGTATTCAGGGCGTTTTTTTCCTAACTCCCTAGTATAGAAGCAAAAATATCTGTGAGCCGGTTGACTTAATAGTCGATAACATCTAGCGATAAGCGTACTCTGGATGGGTTGGGAGAGGGTGTGTCCGGCATACGCGGATGCACGATAGGGGTCGGAAATCAAATGTCACGAAGGCCGAAAGCGGCGATGGTCGCTCGTAACGTTACGGTTGCGGGGCGGCGTACCAGTCTGCGCATAGCACCTGAAATGTGGGATGCATTGCAGGAGGTGGCAGATCGCGAAAACCAGAATCTGCATGAACTTTGCACGGCGATCGCACGCCGTCGTGGCGGCCATAGCATGACCGCCGCGATCCGTGTGTATCTGCTGACCTATTTCCGTTCAGCGGCGACCGAGGCCGGTCACCGCGCGGCTGGGCACGGAACGCTCAAGCGCAAGCGCGCCTCTTAAGAGGCCGCGCAAAGAGAGTCCGCGTAAAGTTCGGTCACCCGAAAGCGGCGCCGTTCGGGCTCTAGCGCCGGGGTTGATGGAACGCCGGCCATTGTTGCTTCACAACCTCGCCGTCAGCGGCGAGCGCATGGCAGGTGCCGATGAAGGCCGGTCGCTTGGCGGGCTGGTGCACATCTGTTTGCGATTCGTTGCCCGCCGCGCGCTTTCGGCGCTGCTGCTCGGCATAGACCGTCTGGAAGGCCACGGTCGCTAAGCTGCGCAACAGTTCCACGTGATGCGTGCAGCCTTCGGTTCCGCCGAATTTCTGCTTCAGCAACGCAGTCCAGCCGCGGCCGATCTTCTCGCCTTTCAAGGCCGTGAAGGCCGGCGTGATCGCCGCGCAGATTTCGTAAGGCGCGGCCGCCGTTTCGACCTCCGCCGCGACGATCTGAAAATCATTGTCGATGGTGAGCCGCGCGCGCATGTCGTGCAGCGGCTCCTCCGCCGCGATCTCGCCCCTCCAGGCGCTCGGAAAGGCATAGGTCTTGCGATCGGTCATGCGGCCCTCGATCTCATAAAGGCCGTCGGCCCGCGCATAGCCGCAGAATTCGAAGTTCCGCCGATGCACCAATTCGCGGGCCGGCGCTTCGGATGCCGGCGGGGATGCTTCGACGCTCATGCCGCCGCTCCAGCACCGTCGCTCTCGGTCTTGTCCTTGCCGTCGGTCTCCGGTGTGGGTGGAGTCAGCTTCACCCGGGTGATCTGGTTGCGGTGGCGCTCCAGGATCTCGAAGTGGAAGCTGAAAAAGACGAAGACCTGCCCGACGACAGGAATCTGGCGGGCCTCATAGAGCACCAGGCCGGCGATGGTGGAAGCATGCTCGTCGGGCAACTGCCAGCCGAATTCGCGGTTGAGATCGCGTAAGGTGACCGTGCCGTCCACCACGAAGCTGCCATCGGGCTGGGGCACCACGCCGCTCACCTTGACGTCGTGCTCGTCGGAAATGTCGCCGACGATCTCCTCGAGGATGTCTTCAAGGGTGACGATCCCCATCAGCGTGCCGTATTCATCGACCACGATCGCGAAATGCTCATGGCGCGCGCGGAATGCCTCGAGCTGCGCCAGAAGATCGGTGCTGTCCGGAATGAACCAGGGCTTGCTGGCCAGCGCCACGATATCGAGCCCGTCCAGCTTCCATTGATTGGCGTGCATGGCCCGCAGCAATTCCTTGGCGTGCAGCACGCCGACGACATTGTCGGGATCGCCG
>DASYDA010000493.1:0-3232 GCA_036499865.1 Dongiaceae bacterium
TTCATGCGCTTTGGCTCTTATTCTGAACGTTCCGAGCGGCGGAACGCCGCTTCATTGCCTCGTAGGCCTCATCGGAGCCGTCATGAAATGTGCCCAGCCATTTATCGAGCGGAATCGCCCCGTCCGCGTAATTGCACCTGAAATATTTGTGATGAAGATAGTGGGCATAGGATTCCGTTTGAAACGCGCGCGCTTTACCCAGCGCTACCCGATCGAAACCCGCGTGACCGAGCGCCGGCGAAAGACCCGCATGAAACAAATGGAAGAGCGCATGAATCGGATGCGACGGCACGATCCAGTGAATAAGGACGCCGGAGAAGTAAATGAGATGCTCCCCCGGATGCATCGCGATGCCGGACCAGGGACCGGGATTGACATTGTTGTGGTGCAGCCGATGCACGGCACGATAGAGCGGCGGCCAATGAATCAGGCGGTGGATCAGGTAGAAATGGACTTCGCGATAGAGCGGAACCAGCAACATCACGAGAATACAGTAGACCGGATGCGCCTCCCAGCTCACGAAAGGAATGAAGCCGTTCGCGAAGGCCCAGAGCGTGAGTACTTCATAAGCGGTCCAGATCGGCACGCCGCTTCCCAGCGACCATGCCACATTGTCGAGGATCTGCTTTCGGAACAGGAACGTCGAATTGTTTTCGTCCAGCCATTTCGCGTTGTACTTGTAAGTGCTGCCCTGAGCCTTACGCGTATAGAGCCAAAAGTGCAAAACGCCATAGAAGACCAGTGTCAGAACAACGTTCCGCGCGAGCAGGAAAGCAACCCAGCCCAGTGCGAACGTCCGCATCGTGTCCAGTGACGGCGTGAGATACTGCCAGCAGAGAAATGCGAGCGCGGCGTATAGAAGATTCCACGGCAGAATATGGCCCGGACATCCGAAGAGCCATTTCAGGATGCCCCGCGGCTGGACCGGCCACACGAAGACCAGCGGGTACTCGACGCGCATGAAGGGCTTCCAGTTGCCCCGCTTGTCGCGCGCACCGTGCTTGCCATCATCCATCAAGCACCCGCCCGTCCTTGCGCCGTATCGGTCACTTATAGTAACCGGCCTTGGTCAGATACTCCGTGACCTGTCCGGCGGCCGTATCCAACGCCGCGCCACCGCCGGAACCGGCCTGCAGCGCCTTGTTGAGCTGGATGCCGAGGAGTTCCTCGACCTTCGCCCAATCCGGCGTACGCGGCCGCGGCAGCGAACCGGCATCGAGCTGCTTCAGGCAGACCGGGATCAGTCGGTTGCCCGGATCAGAAACGGCGAAGCCGCTGCGCACCACCGGCACCGATCCCGCCTCGGCGAGCTTCCCTTGGGTGGCGCCGCTGGTATACCACTTCAGGAACTCGATCGAGTTCGCCTTGTTCGGCGCGGATTTCGGCACGCCGGCGATGAAGATGCCCATCTGCGAGATGGCTTTCACTTGTTTCGGCACCACGCCGAAATCGAGCTTGCCCGGCACCTTGGTCTGGGTCTTGTCGTCGGCCTTGAGGGCATTGCCGGTATATTGGATGATGGCACCGGCATCGCCGCCGAGGATGGCGGCGCCTTCCTGGTCGGAATCGAATTCGACCACGCCTGGCGCGGTGTTCGCCTTCATGGTGCCGACGAAGAAGTCGGCAGAGGCCTTGCCCGCTTCGGAGTTGAAAGTCACCTTCCACTTGTCGTCGAAGAACTCACCGCCGTAGGACAGGAAGACCGGATACCAGCTCGTCACGATCGGATTGCCGGAAACGCCGCGGAAGACCACCGGATATTTGATCTTGCCGGCGGCGACGCCTTCCTTGCCCTTGGCGATCAACTCGTCCCAGGTGGCGGGCGGATGGTCGCCATAGACGTCGTTGCGATAGGTCAAGGTCTGCAGATCGCCGACGAAAGGCACGCAGATCAGCTTCGGCGTCGCATCCTCGAAGCCCTTCACGCGCGGGCCCTGGCGCGGCGGCCAGAAACCCATATCGATCATGGAGCCGATCCAATCCGAATTGTTGCCGTCGACGCCGCCGGCCCCGAGATCCTCCAGCACATCGGCGGCGCCGAATTGCGGCACCCAGGGATCGTCCAGCAGATACATGTCGTATTGCCCGGCGCTGTTCTGCGCGTCGGTGAAGAATTTCTCCAGCGTGACGCCGTATTCGTCTTCCAGGAAGGTGATGTCGAAACCCTGCTCCTTGGCGAGCGGGATGATCTTCTCCTTGAACGGCGTCAGTCCGCCATCGGCGAAAGCGCCGATGATGACCTTGCCACCCGCCGCCCGCGCCGGTGTCGAGCCGGCATAGGACGTGAACATGGTCGCGGTTACTGCCAAACCGGCACCGGTCTTCAACGCATTGCGGCGGGTGATCCCCCGCCCCGGCTTGCTCGCGCCGGTCTTCTTTGAGCCCGTCATTGTTGACCTCCCTTGTTTCGTGCTCGATGCACTCTTGTAGAACCCGTTGAATCGAAGAAGCACGCATCCGCGGTGTCGAACCGAACACCGATCGCGGAACCGATTGCTGCGCGAAAGCCGCGGCCCGCGCGGAACGTGAGCCGCTCGCCTTCGATACGGACATCGACGAAGGTCTCGTTCCCCATCGGCTCCACGACATAGACCTCGCCGTTGACGGCGCCAGCCGCGCCGACCTCAGCCAGGCCGACATCCTCCGGACGGATGCCGATCTCGGTGATGTCGGCGGCCTTGCAGGCATTGCGCCGCTCCATGTCGATCGGCAGAGTCGCCCCGCCGACATGGACGCCGCCGTCATCAATCGCCGCGCGCAGCAGGTTCATCGGCGGGCTGCCGACGAAAAGCGCAACGAAGCGGTTGGCCGGACGGTCATAGACCTCATGCGGCGGCGCCAGCTGTTGCAACTCGCCCTGTTTCATCACCGCGACCAGATCGGCCATGGTGAGTGCCTCGGCCTGGTCATGCGTCACATAGAGCGTGGTGGCGCCCAGGCGGTGGCAAAGCCGCTTGATCTCGCCGCGCATGGAAAGGCGCAGCCGCGCATCGAGGTTGGACAACGGCTCGTCCATGAGGAAGGCCGCCGGGTCACGCACGATGGCGCGCGCCAGGGCGACGCGCTGGCGCTGACCGCCGGAAAGCTGGCGCGGATGGCGATCCAGCAGGGAATCGATCTCCAGCGCCTGGGCCACTTCCGAAACCTTGCGGGCGCGGTCGGCGGCATCGACCTTCCGGATCCAAAGCGGGTAGCCGATATTCTCGGCGATGGTCATGTGCGGATAGAGCGC
>DASYDA010000494.1:0-4226 GCA_036499865.1 Dongiaceae bacterium
TACCGCGCATTGGTCGCGGCGCAGGCGATGGCCATCGCGGCCGCAGGTGGCGGGAAACCCCACATGCCAAGCGTCACGACTTGCGCGGTGGCCGAGTAAACGACCAAACTGAAAAGCACCGCCGTCGAGAAATCCAACCCCAGGCCGTTATAGGCGACACCCATGACAATGCCCGCGACGCCGTTGCTGGCGATGAACGGCAGAGCCGCCAGCAATCCTCGACGAAACGCCGTGCCGGTGAATGCCGGCTTGGATGTGGCCTGGATCGAGTTTATAATGGTCATGACCATTACACTCTCAGCCGGCTGATCCGCGATGTCAAGAGATCCCATCCGCGCCGCGACCCAGTTTTTCGGCGGCCGCGCCTGTCTCGATTTCGCCAACACCCTGGATTGGCGTTTGACGGACGAGCCGGTCGAATTGATTCCCGATTACAAGACCCTGCTGTCATGGAGCGAACGCCGCGGCACGCTGTCGAAGCGCGCCGTCGCGTCGCTTCGGGCGCGAAGCGAGCGGCGCGAGGACGAAGCGCAGGCGGTCATCGACAACGCTTACAAGCTGCGTGCGCGGATATGGCGGATGGCGGATGATCTGCGAACAGGCCAACCCACCGACCTCCGCGCGTTCAATCGGGCGCTGGCGGACCTTCCGCCGCAGCCGGATCTGGTCCCCAATGGCGAGGCTTTCGTATTCGATCTCGATGGAGCGAATCTCCGGCAGCCGCTATGGCCGATCCTCTGGTCGCTCTCGGCGCTGCTGGCTTCCAGCGATGCCATGCGGCTCGGGTCCTGCCAGGCGGAAGGCTGCGGCTGGTTCTTTGTCGATGAGAGCCCGAATCATTCCCGCATGTGGTGCTCGAGCGAAGTCTGCGGCAACCGCGAGCGCGCCCGCAGAGCCTACGCCAAGCGCCGCTCGAAAGCACGTTGAGCCGACGGCCGCGACATCCGGCCGTCGGGAAGAGACGATGCCGATCCGCCTCCGTTAGAGACTGGGCGTGCGATAGAGAACCCGGCCTTTGACCGAAATCTCCGCATCGACCAGATATTTCTTCATGCCGGCGATATCGACATTGACGCCGAGGCCGGGCGCATCCGGCACATGCACCTCGCCGTTCGCATCCGGCGTCAGGTGGTTGGCGCACATGTCCCACGCCATGGGCTGCGGCTTCACCGGATATTCGCAGATCCGATGCTCGGCAAGCCCCGCATATGGCTGCAGCGAGGCGCAGAGGGCGAGGTGCGAGGTGAAGGTGTGGTTGACATAGGTCACGCCTTTCCCGACCGCGTAATCCGCGACCTGCTTGGCCGGCCCGATGCCGCCGATGCGGCCGCAATCGATCTGTACGAAGCCGACGCCGCCGATATCGATGGTGTGCCGCGCCATGAATACGTTATGCGCCGCTTCACCGCCGGCGAGCTTGATCGCGCCGGATTTCTTGGCCAGCTTTCCATAGGCTTCATAGGCGCTGCCGTAGAAGGGCTCCTCGAGCCAGGTCGCCTTGACCTGTGCCAGCATCGGCAGGCGCGCCTCCGCGGCGGCGACATCCTCGCCCCAGATCTGGCCGGCATCGATCAGCAAGGTGCCGTCCGCCCCGATCCCTTCCCGTGCCGCCATCAGATGGTCCGCGTCTTCCTTCACGCTGCCGCGACCGAAGGGTCCCCATCCGCATTTGACCGCGCGGAAACCGGCCTTCTGCGCGTCCCGGCAGAATTCCAGGGTCTGCTGCGGCGTGTCGCCGAAAAGCTGGGAGGCATAGGGAAGCTTCGGAAACGCCTTCTTGTAGCCCAGCAGCTTATAGACCGGCTCACCGCTCTTCCTGCCCAAGAGATCCCACAATGCGATCTCGATGCCGGACCAGGTATGGGCGGCCTGAAGCAGATCCATGCTGTTCCATTGCAGCGTCGTCGCGATCCGCGCGATATCGGCCGGCGATGACACATCCTCGCCCAGGATCGCGGCACCCACCGGTCGGCAGGCGCCATGCGACATCGGGCAGACGAACGAGGCGATGGAGGTGAGCGGCGAAGCCTCGCACTCGCCCCAGGCTTCGATGCCGCCGGCGCGCACCCGGACGACCAAAGCGTCCTGGCTGCCATCGCCGGCATCGGTCACGATCGGCATCGAGAGATAGAACAGATCGACGGCTTCTATTTTCATGGGTTTCCCTTGATCTCAAGATAGGAGACGTTTAATGGGCGCCAAGACGTTTGGAAAGGCTGTCCGCGGCATCGCAGACTTTCTTGGTGAGCTCTTCCCGGTGCTTCTTGGTGAGGCGGTATTCGGGCGCGACGATGCTGATCGCCGCGATGCATTTGCCGGTCCCATCGATGACCGGCGCCGCCACGCATCCGGCATGATCATTTGTTTCGTTGAGCTCGGTCGCATGGCCCTGCCGGCGGAATTTCCGCACCTGCTGGATCAGCTTGGGAATATCGGTCGGGGCCCGGCCGGTCGGTGATTCCTTGACGGTCCGGTCCAGCAGGCTGCCGAGCGCAATATCGTCCAGGTCGGAGACCAGAAGCCGCCCCGCCGCCGCCCAATTGACCGGGACCCGTGAACCCACGCGGCTGATGATCCGGATCGAGCGCGAGCCCTCCTCCTTCAGGAGAACCAGCATCATGTCGTTTTCCAGCACCGAGAGCTGCACCGTCTCGCCGCAATCGTCGCGCAATTCTTCGACGATCTGGCTACCATCCCGAAGCAGATCGACCTGGCTCCGATAGGCCATGCCCAGTTCGAACAGCTTGCGTCCCAGGAACAGCCCGCTGCCCCGCGGCCCGGGCTCGAGATAGCCGGATTCGGACAGGGTCTTCACCAGCTCGTAGGCGGTCGATTTCGGGATGTGCAAGGCGCTGACCACGGCGCCGATGGTGGCGGGCTCGCCGTGCTGGAGCAGGAACTCGAAGATTTCCAGCGCGCGCCGGACGCTGCGAGACCCGCCCGGATCCTCGCTCGCCGACCTGGCCCGCGGCTGCGTCTTTCCTTCTTGCTTCATGCCGTCAATTCCAACATTCTGGATTAGTATCCAACATTCCAGACAGCCCGGCAATCGGAGTTGTGGCCCAGAGCCCGGCGGGCGGTCCGGAACGGCAGCTAGGAAAGAAAAATTCGTCCATGTCCTATGTGCGCATAGAATCGCTGGTGAAGGCCTTCGGAGAAACCGAGATTCTCCACGGCATCAACCTGGAAATCGAGAAGCAGGAATTCACGGTTTTCGTCGGGCCGTCGGGATGCGGCAAGACGACCCTCTTGCGCCTGATCGCGGGACTGGAAGAGGTCAGTTCCGGCACGATCCATATCGGGGACCAGCGTGTCGATCAATTGCCGCCCGACAAGCGCGGCCTCGCCATGGTGTTCCAGAATTACGCGCTCTACCCGCATATGAGCGTCTACGAGAACATGTCCTTCGGCCTGCGCGTCTCCAAGGTCGATAAGGCCGTCATCCGGCAGCGAGTCGAGGGCGCGGCGAAGATCCTGCAGATCTCGGACCTGCTGGAACGCAAGCCGCGCGCTCTTTCCGGCGGCCAGCGCCAGCGCGTCGCGATCGGCCGGGCAATCGTACGCGAGCCGAAAGTCTTCCTGTTCGACGAGCCCCTGTCCAATCTCGACGCCAAGCTGCGCGTGCAGATGCGGGTCGAGCTGACCCGGCTGCACCAGGAATTGAAAGCCACCATGATCTACGTCACCCACGATCAGGTGGAAGCCATGACCATGGCGGACAAGATCGTGGTGCTGAACAAGGGCAATGTCGAACAGGTCGGCCGTCCGCTCGACCTCTACCGCAACCCGCGCAACATCTTCGTCGCCGGCTTCATCGGCTCGCCGGCCATGAATTTCCTCGGCGGCAAGATATCCAAGATCTCCGGCAACAGCGTCGAAGTGGCGCTTGGCGGCGGGCAGAAGGCCGCGATCCGCTGCAAGCCGGGCGCCGGCGCAACGGAAGGCGCGCCGGTGACGCTGGGCGTGCGGCCGGAAGCACTCAACATGGACGGCCAGGGCGATTCCACGATTTCCGGCAGCGTGCGCTCGGTCGAACGCCTGGGCGGCGAGACCTATATCTATCTCCAGGCCTGGGAAGGCACCGACCTCACCGTCCATGCATCGGGCGATGTGGTGGTGGCGAACGGAGACCGGCTTTCCGTCAGTTTCGCCGCCGATAAGTGCCATCTCTTCGGCGAAAACGGAGCGGCCTTCGGAAGCCAGTTCTAGGAAGGCTTCCGGACCGC
>DASYDA010000495.1:0-4266 GCA_036499865.1 Dongiaceae bacterium
CCGCAGGACAAGGCCCATGTCGGCAATATCGTCGAGACCATGCTGGCCTATGCCGAAGGCGATCTTGGGGACACCACCATCAAGATGCAGGACGTCGATCGCATCATCGCCATCGGTTCCGACGGCATGATGGCGGCGGTCGCCCGCGCGCGCCACGGCGTGCTGCAGGAATATCTGAAGCCGCAGCATCATGCGGTCGGCTCGATCAACAGCCCCATGCAATGCATGATGAAGGAAATCTGCGCCCAGTGCCTGCAGCCGCATAAGGATCCGGTGACCGGCAAGGAGACCGTGGTCTTCTCCTGCTTCAACCAGGACCAGTCGCTGGATGCGGTGAACTTCGACGGGTTGCGCGCGCGCCTGCTGCAGAACCGGGTGCAGGAGAAGCTGACCATCGCCTGGATCCGCCACACGTTGAAAGATGTCGGCAAGAACCAGCGCAAGACCGCTTAGATTTCGGGCGCTGTGCGAACATCCAACGCGGACGGACCATGAGGACTTCCGCCGCGGAGCAGGTTGCAACATAATCCGGGCTCGGCTGTTGGCATCCCAGTTGTTCCCGGAGAAGTCCCATGTTGAAGTTGTTCTACGCGCCGAGCTCCAGCGCGCTCGCGGCGCATATCGCTTTGGAGGAAGCCGGCGCTTCCTATGAGCTCGCCAAGGTCGATCTCGCCGCCGACGAGCAGCGCCGCCCCGAATACCTGAAGATCAATCCCAATGGGCGCGTGCCGGCGCTGGCGACCGAGCGCGGCCATCTCTCCGAGAACCCGGCCATCCTCGCCTATATCGCGCAGAGCTTCCCGAAGGCTCAATTGGCGCCGCTCGACGATCCCTTCGCCTTCGCGCGGATGCAGGCCTTCAACAACTATCTGTCATCCACCGTGCATGTGGCGCATTCGCATAACCGCCGCGCCGCCCGCTGGGCGGACGATCCCGCCGCGATCGCCGATCTTCGCCGCAAGGTGCCGGAGACCATGGCGGCCTGCTTCGAGGTGATCGAGAACGCGATGTTCGTTGGCCCCTGGGTCATGGGAGCGGACTTCACCGTCGCCGATTGCTATCTCTTCACCCTGGCGCGCTGGCTGGAGCAGGACGAGGTCGATCCGAAGCGCTTTCCCAAGGTCCTCGATCACCGCAACCGCATGGCCGAACGGGCCAGCGTGAAGAAGATCATCGTTCACCACGCGCGCTGACCGCTTCGAAACACCGCTCTCAACGGAGACCGCATCATGTTGAAATTCTTCTTCGGACCACATTCCTGCGCACTGGCTTCGCATATTGCGTTGGAAGAATCGGGGGCGGAATATGAGGCGGTGCGGCTCGATCTCGGGGCGGGTGACCAGCGCAAGCCGGATTATCTGAAGATCAACCCGAAGGGCCGGGTGCCGGCACTGGTGACGGATGGCGGCCCCGTCACCGAGAACCCGGCGATCCTCGCTTATGTCGCGCAGGCCTTTCCGAAAGCGAAGCTGGCGCCGCTGGACAATCCCTATGCTTTCGCGCGGATGCAGTCCTTCAACACCTATCTCTGTGCGACGGTGCACGTGGCACATGCCCATGGCCGGCGCGGCTATCGCTGGGCGGATGAGCAATCGTCGTTCGACGACATGAAGCGCAAGGTGCCGGAGAGCATGGCGGCCTGCTTCGACCTCATCGAGAACGAGATGTTCGAAGGACCCTGGGTGATGGGCGAGGCCTTTACCGTCGCCGATCCCTATCTCTTCACCCTCGCCACCTGGCTCGAATTCGACCAGGTCGATCCCAAGCGCTTTCCGAAAGTCCTCGATCATCGTAATCGGATGGCGGCCCGGCCCGCCGTTCGGCGGGTCCTACCCCTCCATGATTGAGGCACGATCCGGGGTATCCGCGCTTGACAAACTTCGCGGGTAAAACCGAGACTGCTCGCAGCACCGAGGGCTGCGAAAAACGTGGTTCATACGGCGGTAGAACGAAGAATCTGTAGGGATTGGCCCATCGCAAAGCCGGCGATGGCAGGTTCTTCCGCAACTTATCGGCGTGAATACCTTCCTGTGTGCGTTGCGGCCGAAGTTCCTAATTCAAGGCCAGGCACCCGCAGCGAATGGCTCAAGGCACAAGGCTTTTGCATCGCCTCTCCGATCGCGACGCAAAACCGCAGTAAGCACGCTCAAAACCGTCACGTTGGCATGAGAAGGCAATGCGTGACCGCGGCATGATTCATGTATGGGCTGGACGCTTCCGACGCATAAAGGCGGGGGCTGTGCGGCTTGATATGGAACCGTCCACCAAGAGCTAGTGAGGCAACCATGAATACGATCAGCCTATTGACGGAAGCCCCGCGCGCCGCCGGCCAGTTTCCCGCGCGCCGCTTCTATGACCGGGTACAATTTGCACCCTCCGGGCGCGAAGGGCTCGATATCCTTGCCGGAGGAAATCTGCTCTCCCTGCACAAGCTTGGGCGCAAGAGCATGGACTCGCTCTTCGACCTCGCCGCAACCATGGATGCCTGTCTGGCAGAGCGGCGCGTCGCCCCGGTGCTGAAGGGCTTCATGCTGGCCAATCTGTTCTTCCAGCCGAGCACGCGAACCCGCTTCGGCTTCGAGGCGGCAATGCAGCGGCTGGGCGGCACCACCATGTCCTGCGCCAATGTGGCCGAGACCCGCTCCGGCACCGAGGCGGCGGGATGGGTGACGGAATCCATGGCCGATATGGCGCGGGTGATATCCGGCATGGCTGATATCGCCGTGCTGCGTCATCCCACCATCGGCGCGGTGCATGAATTCTCGCGCCACGCCTCGGTCCCCGTCGTCAATGCCGGCAACGGCATGGGGCAGGGCGCCGAACATCCATCCCAGGCCTTGATCGATCTCTATACGATCTACAAGGAGTTCCGTCATATCGACGGGCTTTCGATCCTGGTGGCGGGCAGCCTGCAGTTCCGGGTGGCGCATTCGCTGCTGACCGCCTTGTCGCGCTTCGAGAACGTCACGCTCTATCTTCTCTGCCCGGACGAATATTGGTGGACGCCGGAGGAGGATGCCTCCTTGCGGAGCCTCGGCGTCCGCTACACCCGGATCGAGAGCATCGCCGAGGTGATCGACCGGATCGACGTGCTTTATCACAACGGCCTCGATGAGCTGAAATTCGACACTCTTCCGCCCGGCTATACCGTCGATGTCGATCTGCTGGAACGGGCCTCCGATCAGCTCATCGTGATGCATCCCCTGCCGCGCGACATCGAAATCCCGCCGGAAATCGACGACACGCCGCATGCCCGCTATTTCGACCAGGTGCGCAACGGGGTGCCGCTCCGCATGGCGATCCTGACGGCCCTGCTCGGCCGGGCCGACCGCCGGATCCGGGACGATTGATCGCAAGGCATACGCAAAATATTTTATGTGAAACATTTTGCGTATTGCACGTTGCCAATAGAGACCTAGTCGCCGCCGATCCAATCTTTCAGGCTCATACCGCGATGCAAAAGCGCGGTTTCAAAACGCTCGTGGAATCCCCATCATGGGGAAGGTGGACTGCGTCAACAGGTCGGTCGCGGATCGGCTAAGCAGGGTCGCCGGCGTCGCAGTCAGGATAGTGCAGGCCCGATAGCAATGAGCGGGTCGGTGACGCCCTGTCGTATTAAGGGAGCGGAGCCGAACAAGGATCGTGGACCGTGGCCGAAAAGTCTAAACCCAGCCTGGTGATCGCCTGCGGTGCGTTGGCGCGCGAGATGGTTGCGCTGCAGCGCCTGAACGGCTGGGAGGAATCGCTCCACATCACCTGCCTGCCGGCGATCTGGCACAACCATCCCAGCAAGATTCCCGAGGGCGTACGGCAGAAGATCCGGGCCGGCCGCAAGAATTACGACCATATCTATGTTGCCTACGCCGATTGCGGCACCGGCGGGCTGCTTGATGCCGTCCTCGAGGAAGAGGGCGCCGAGCGGATCGACGGCCCGCATTGCTACCAGTTCTATGCCGGCGAGGCCGCTTTCGAGAAAATGATGGATGAGGAGGTCGGCACCTTCTTCCTCACCGACTACCTGGCGCGGCATTTCGATCGGCTGGTCTGGCGCGGCTTCGGCATCGATCGCCGGCCGGAAATGAAGGAACTCGTCTTCGGGAACTACCGGAAATTGGTGTTCCTCGCCCAGGTCGCGGATGCGGCAATGACCGAGAAAGCGCGCGAAATCGCGGCGCGATTGGGCCTCACCTTCGAGTATCGCTTGACCGGCTATGGCGAACTCGCGAATTTCATGGCCGAAGCCGCGAATGCGCAAAGCAAGACACA
>DASYDA010000496.1:0-4176 GCA_036499865.1 Dongiaceae bacterium
GCGGGTGGTGGTCATGTATGCCAGCCAGCAGGTGGAGCAGCAGCCGGTCGACCGACTCTTTGAGAATCCGCGACATCCTTATACCGCGGCCTTGCTTGAGGCCTTGCCGGAACGCAGTCTCGATCATCGGCGCCTTGCCACCATTCCCGGCATGGTGCCGGGCATTGCGGATCGGCCGCAGGGCTGCGTCTTCAACCCTCGCTGCAGCTTCACCACTGAGCTCTGCCGCACGAAGAGGCCTGATCTCGCCGAATATCACGGCGCTGCTTTGGTCCGCTGCCATTACCCCTTGGAACAGGGCCGCCCCACCGGGCATCCGACCGGCCAGTCCCGATTCGCGACGACGCCTGCCGCGCCGGCTCCCGCTCCAAACCAGACCCAGGCGCCACAGCCACCGAAGGAGCTGCGGCAGTGACCGCCGCGACCGCAACGAAGCCGGCCGCAGCACCGGAATCTTCCCTGGTGCTGAAGGCGACCGACCTGCAGCGGCATTACAGCGTCTCGCGCGGTTTCCTGCGCGGCCAAGCCGAGCTGAAAGCTGTGGCCGGGGTCAGCTTCGAGCTCTATTCCGGCCGGACCCTGGCCGTGGTGGGCGAATCGGGCTGCGGCAAATCTACGCTGGCGCGGCTGGTGACCATGATCGAGACGCCGACCAGCGGCACGTTGGAGATCGAGGGCAAGGCGATCACCACCACCGATTCCACCGCGAAAGCGGAGCTGCGCGCACGGATCCAGATGGTGTTTCAGGATCCTTACGGATCGCTCAATCCGCGCAAGCAGATCGGCCAGATCCTGGAAGAGCCATTGGAAATCAACACCAAGCTCGACCGTGCTGCCCGCGCCGAAGCAGCTCGGGCGATGATGGGGCATGTCGGGCTGCGCCCCGAGCACTACAGCCGCTATCCGCATATGTTCTCCGGCGGGCAGCGCCAGCGAATCGCGATCGCCCGCGCTCTGATGCTGCATCCCCGAATCGTGGTGGCGGACGAGCCGGTTTCCGCGCTGGATGTCTCGATTCGGGCCCAGGTGCTGAACCTGCTGATGGATCTGCAGGCGGAATTCAGCCTCGCTTATCTCTTTATTTCCCATGACCTTAGCGTCGTCCGGCATCTCGCCGACGATGTCATGGTCATGTATCTCGGGCGGCCGGTGGAGCAGGGAAGCAAGGAAACCGTCTTCGGCAATGCCCGCCACCCCTATACCCAGGTTCTGCTGGCGGCGACTCCCTCGGTGGATCCCCAGGCGCGCTCTCGGCGCCTCACGGTGAAAGGCGAGCTGCCGTCACCCATCGATCCGCCGTCCGGCTGCGCCTTCCACAAAAGATGCCCTTTCGCCAACGAGCGCTGCGCGCAGGAGCGTCCCCTATTGCGCGCTGTCGCAGGGCGAATGGTCGCGTGCCATTATGCCGAATCGATCGGCTAGAACGCGGTTAAGTCTTTGGCAAGACTCATCTTCGTCTTGCGGTATTTCTGCCACATAATGTGATTCGCACCACACAGAACCATAGGACTCGGCTGGTTTTTGACCGTTTCCTGTGGTAGCAAACTTGGCCGATGAAATGGCGGTCGAGGCGCAGGGGACTTCTGAAAGGCGCCGTAGGGAGCCGTTACCATTGGTTAATGTTTTGCTGAAAGCATCCGGCGCCAAAACTTGGTGTTGGGCGCCAGGTAAGGACAGTTGAACCGGGAACGTGGCTGGCGGCACAGACGGAAGCGATCGCGGGTTGATGCGATTGCAAGCGGATGTGCGACAAGCGGACCGGAATATTACAAGGATTAGGGGATCCATGCTTTTCGCCTTGAAAATTAATCGCATGCTCGCAGTGGCCGGATCGGTCGCGGTGGTCCTCACCATGGGTGGATGCGCTGCGACACCGGATCCGCAAGACGAGGCCGCGGTGGAGGCCTACAACGAGGCCAACGATCCGCTGGAACCGATGAACCGCTATTTCTTCGAGATCAACCATCTGCTCGATGAGATGATCTTGAAGCCCTTTGCCGGTTACTATCACACGGCACTTCCCCAATTCGCCCAGAACGGCGTGCGAAACGCGCTCCGGAACCTGCATTCACCGACGATCCTCGCCAACGATCTGTTCCAGGGCAGCGTGGACCGCGCCGGGGATACTGCTGGCCGCTTCCTGATCAACAGCACCATTGGCATCGGTGGCCTGATCGACGTCGCCGATTCCTTTGGCATGAAATATCACGATGAGGATTTCGGTCAGACGCTCGGCTGGTATGATGTCGGCGAAGGCCCGTATCTGATGCTCCCGGTCCTCGGTCCCACCAATCCGCGCGACGTCACCGGGAAGGTGGTTGACTACGCACTCGATCCGCTGACCTGGGTCGGTTACATCTACAATGTGAGCTGGATCAACACCGTGCGTGGCGGCCTCGAGGGGCTCGATACGCGCGCGCGGAACATGCAGGCCATCGAAGAATTGCAGAAGGGTTCGGTTGACTTCTACGCGACCGTCCGCAGCCTCTATCGCCAGCATCGCAACGATGCGATCCGCAACGGCGAGGATCCCGATGATGTGGTGGGCAGCATCACCAAGGAAAATCAAATTCCGTCCGATGGGACGCAGGCACCCACCGTCAGCCTGATGCCGTCCGCCGCCGGGGCGAATGCTCCGGGAATGCCACAAGGTCAAGTGAGCGAAGCGAATTGACACCATGAAGAATCGTCGTGAGTTTTTCGCCGCCGCAGCGGCGGTTGCGCTGACGTTTTCGACTGCGGATCTGGCGTTGGCGGCCACCGATCTCTCCGCCTTCGTCAATCAAGTCGCGGATGAATCGATCACGCAGCTCAGCAAGGCGGATGCGACCGATCCGGCCCGGGCGGCAGCCCTGAAGCCGATCCTGCTGAAGTATTTCGACATGCCCGGCCTCGCCCGGCACGTTCTCGGCGCCTATTGGAAGAAGGCGACACCGGACCAGCAGCAGCAGTTCACCGATGCCTTCGTCAACTACATGGCGTCGGTCTATGGCCAGCGCTTCAAGCAGTACAACGGCCAGAAGCTGGAAGTGAAGCGGGTGCGCGACCAAGGCGCCGCCGCGACGGTGTTCACCGCGGTCGCAAACGGCGATGATCAGGGCGCCCGCGTGGATTGGGAAATCCGCACCGGCGACAACCCGCTCATTACGGATATCCGGGTCGAGGGCCTCAGCCTCGCCGATACCCATCGCCAGGAATTCAGCTCGGTCATGAGCCAGCACAACGGCGATATCAATGCGCTGATCGACATCCTGAAGTCGAAATCGCTGATCAACTGATATCGGCGGATCGGAATCGAAACGGCCGCGGCGAGATCTCGCCGCGGCCGTTTTCTTTTGCGACTCGAAGTGGCTTCAGGCGACCTTCGCCGAAGCCTCGATCGCCTGGCCGATGCTCTTTTCCAGGATATCGAAGCCGGTTTCGAGCTGCTTTTCCGGGATGGTGAGCGGCATCAGGAACCGGAGCACATTGGCGTTGACCCCGCAGGAGAGCAGGATCAGGCCGTTCTCGGCGGCCTTCGCGACCACCGCCTTGGTGAGATCGGCATCTGGCGCGCCGTCCGACTTCACGAGCTCGCAGGCGACCATGGCGCCGAGGCCGCGGATATCGCCGACCTGGTTGCCGAAGCTGTTCTTGCGCTTCATGTCGGTCAGGCGTTCGAGCATCCGCTTGCCGATGACATTGGCGCGCTCGACCAGGTTTTCCTCTTCCATGACGTCGATGACGGCATTGGCCGCGGCACAGCCGATCGGCGAGCCGGCATAGGTGCCGCCGAGGCCGCCGGGCGCCGGCGCGTCCATGATCTCCGCCTTGCCGGTCACCGCCGAGATCGGGAAGCCGCCGGCCATGGATTTCGCCATGGTGATGAGATCGGGCTCGATGCCGGAATGTTCGCAGGCGAACATCTTGCCGGTGCGGGCGAAGCCCGACTGGATCTCATCGACGATGAAGACGATGCCGTGCTTGGTGCAGAGATCGCGCAAGGCACGCATGAATTCGAAGGGGACGATGTTGAAGCCGCCTTCGCCCTGCACGGGCTCGATGATGATGGCGGCGACGTTGTCCGGGCCGATATCCGCCTTGAAGATGGTGTCGAGATGCTTCAGGGCTGCCGCCCCGCCATCCTTCAGCGCCGGATCCGGGAAGGGCACATGGTAGATATCGGTGGGGAAGGGG
>DASYDA010000497.1:0-3346 GCA_036499865.1 Dongiaceae bacterium
ATCCAATCCGACGGCGCGCATGGCGGCTTCCGCCGCCTCGACCACCGAGGCCATGGCGACACTCGCCCCGAGACGAGCATTGGCAGGCCCGCCTTCCCCCTCGCCCAGCAATTGACCGGCGGCGTCGCGGATACGCGCCCGGCAATGCGTCCCGCCGCCATCCACGCCGATATAGAGGATTTCTGCCATGCGGGCGTTCTTCTCCTGAGCCTCGAACCATGATGCCAGTTTAGCGCCAGATCGGGAAGTGGTATTGAAATTGACTCCTTTTGATAATACCAGCATAATATCAGTTACGGGAAGGCAAGGCTGGGAATCAGCCATGAGCGGAAATATCCGATGAGACATTCGAGGAAAGCGAAGCGCGCCGAGCGCTTGCGTTCAGGCTGTCTCGACCGACTCGATCCATGAATCGTCCTGCAGCAAAACGCCTGCAATCAAACAAGGGAGCTGATCATGACTGAAGACGAAGGATCGCCGACTTCTCTTTCGATCAGAAAAGGCCGCTCGCTGCGATGGACCGCTTTGGCCGCCACGGCAGTCGCGCTGGTGTCGCTGGCCGGCGGTATCGCCCGCGCCGACACCACCCTCACCATCGAGAGCTGGCGCAACGACGACGCCGATATCTGGAACAACAAGATCTTGCCCGCCTTCATGGCGAAGCACCCGGACATTAAGGTCACCTTCAAGGGCTATCCGCCGACCGAATACAACGCCGCTCTCAACACCGAGATCGCCGGCGGCATCGCCGCGGACATCATCACCTGCCGCCCGTTCGACGCCTCGCTCGACCTCTACAAGAAGGGCGAGCTGCTGAAGCTCAACGACATCCCATCGATGAAAAACTTCTCCGACGTCGCCAAGGCCGCCTGGTCGACCGATGACGGCAAGGATACGTTCTGCATGCCGATGGCTTCGGTGATCCACGGCTTCATCTACAACAAGAAGATCTTCGACGAGCTTCATCTGACACCGCCGAAGACCGTGGCCGAGTTCCACCAGGTGCTCGACAAGATTAAGCAGGACGGCAAATACACGCCGATCGCCCTCGGCACCGCCGACCAGTGGGAAGCCGCCACCATGGGCTTCCAGAATATCGGCCCCGATTACTGGAAGGGCGAGGAAGGCCGCAAGGCCTTGATCGCCGGCAAGGAGAAGTACACCGACCCGCAATACGTCGCGGTCTGGAAAGAGCTCGCGAGCTGGGCGCCCTATATGGGCGACGGCTATCAGGCGCAGAAAAACGCCGATACCCAGAACCTGTTTTCGCTCGGCCGGGCGGCGATCTATCCGGCCGGCTCCTGGGACATCCCCCTCTTCGAGCAGTCGAAGGATCTCTCCATCGACGCCTTTCCGCCACCGCAGCCGGATGGCACGTCCAAGTGCTATATCAGTGACCATGTCGATATCGGCATGGGCGTCAACGCGAAGTCGAAGAACGTCGATGCCGCCAAGACCTTCATCGACTGGGTCGGCTCGGCGGAGTTCGCCGGTCTCTACGCCAATGCGCTCCCCGGATTCTTCCCATTGACCCACGAACCGGTGGAGATCAAGGACCCGGTGGCCCAGACCTTCGTCGGCTGGCGCAAGAACTGCGAGAGCACGATCCGCAACTCGTACCAGATCCTCTCTCGCGGAACGCCCAACCTGGAGAACGAGCTCTGGGCGGTCAGCGCCAACGTGCTGAACGGCACGCAGACGCCGGAAGCCGCCGCCCAGCAGATCCAGAAGGGCCTGGATAGCTGGTACAAGCCCTGACAGACTGAATTACGCTCCGAATGGCGCGGGTCGCGGTATCTCCGCGACCCGCGCTCTGCTTCAGGGCATGTGGCCGGCGCTGTGGAAGGTCCCGCCGGCCAAGGGGAACGGCACGGAATGACGGAAACGACGGCGGGAGACACGACTGTGGCACGGCGTAAATGGCCGGCGCATGTCCTCGTTTTCCTCGCCCCCGCCTTCATCGTCTACACGGTCTTCTCGGTCTATCCGTTGATCGACACCATCCGGCTCAGCCTTTATGCCAGCGACGATGTCGGCCGGACGCATTTCGTCGGCCTGGGGAATTTCGTCACCCTGCTCACCGATCCGGTCTGGTCGGCACCGTTCTGGAACGCCTTCCGCAACAACCTGATCTTCTTCGCGATCCATATCGTCGTTCAGACCTCGATCGGCCTCGCTCTGGCGGCTTTGCTCAGCCTGCCGAATCTCAAAGGAGCGAGCGTCTATCGCACTTTGCTCTTCATGCCGACCATGCTCTCGGTCGTCATCATCGGCTTCATCTGGCAACTGATCCTGAGTCCACTCTGGGGCATCGCGCGGAGCTTCCTCGCGACGTTCGGGCTCGCCAGCCTGTTTCATCCCTGGCTTGGCCAGGAGAGCACGGCGCTGGTCACCGTCTCGCTGATCTCGGTCTGGCAGTTCGTCGGCATTCCGATGATCCTGATCTATGCCGCGCTGATCAACATTCCCGACGACCTGATCGACGCGGCGACGGTCGACGGCGCGCCGGCCTTCCACATCTTCTGGCGCATCCGACTGCCGATGATCCTGCCGACCCTCGGCGTGGTCTCGATCCTGACCTTCGTCGGCAACTTCAACGCCTTCGATCTCATCTATGCGATGAAGGGCGCTCAGGCGGGGCCGAACTACGCCACCGACATTCTCGGCACCTTCTTCTACCGCACCTTCTTCGGCTATCAGCTCCAGACCGGCAATCCGACCATGGGCGCCGCCGTCGCCACCATGATGCTGCTCATCATCCTGGTCGGCGTGCTCTTCTATCTCTTTGGCGTGCAGCGTCGGCTGCAGCATCATCTCGCGTGACGGAGAACCGATCCATGGGCCGCCACCGCAAAGCGAGCCGCGTGGCCGTCTACACAGCGCTAATCTTCTACACGCTGATCGCGATCTTCCCGATCGCGCTGGTCTTGATGAACTCGTTCAAGACCCGCGCCGCGATCTTCGGCAACCCGCTTTTGCCGCCCGGCCCGGGCACCTTCACCTTGACCGGCTTCCAGCAGGTGCTCGAAAAGGCCGATTTCGTCCTCTATTTCGGCAACAGCCTCATCGTCACCATCGTCTCGCTGCTCCTCGTCCTGCTGATCGGCGCCATGGCCGCCTGGGCGCTGGGCGAATACCGCTTCAGGGGCAACGCACTCATCGCGCTCTACATGGCGATCGGGATCATGGTGCCGATCCGTCTCGGCACGGTGAGCATCCTGAAGATGGTCGTCGCGATGAACCTGATCAACACGCTCACCGCCCTGGTCCTGGTCTACACCGCCATGGGACTGCCGCTCGCCATCCTGATCCTCGGCGAGTTCATGGCGCAGATTCCGCGCGATCT
>DASYDA010000498.1:0-4123 GCA_036499865.1 Dongiaceae bacterium
CAATTCAGGATCGACCGGCACCGTCACGCGCTTCAGGCGTCCGGTGGATTCGAGGCGGGCGATGAAATCGCGCAGGGAATCATAAGGCATGGCGCGGCGAGACTAGCCGGTTTGTTGGAACCGGCCAACCGGGCTATGAAGTGCTGGATAGAATCTTCGACCCCTCTCCCTGTCCCTCTCCCACAGAGGGGAGAGGGGACGCTGTCGCAGGCGCTCAGTCTAACTCCTCTCCCCTTGTGGGAGAGGGTTGGGAGAGGGGTCGAAGAAAGAGCGAGATTGGCCGTGACGACACTACCGACCGAGTTCGAAGACCTGCTCTCCCCCGCCGGGCGCCGCGTGCTGGCCGGGCGCGATCCTGCCATCTGCAATGCGCTGGCTGATCCGCGGAGGCGCTTCATCGCCCTCGAGGGGATGATCAAGAAATCCGCCGCCGAGCATCTGCGTCGCGTCCTCGAAGGGGAGATGCGTCCGCTTCTCTCGGACCTGGCGATGCCGATCCCGCCGGAAACCATCTGGGAGATGGAGCGGAACTACGAGGAATGGCTGCCGAAGACGGTGCGGGTGAAAACCGCGACCTTGGAGAACCGGCGTTCGAAATCCTATCGGCGCGCAAGGGAGATCGGCCTGGTCGATCTCCTTTCCTCGTCCAGCTTCATTGCCTTCGCCGAAGCCGTTGCCGGGCGCAAGCTCGACCGCAAGGGCGGCCAGCAGGTGTTGTGCTATAGCCCCGGCGACTATGCCGGCCCGCATAACGACCACCACCCCGAGGACAAGCATTACGCCAAGGGCTATCTCGACATGCATCTCTCGCTGTCGAGCCCTGCCGTGGCGCATCAATACCTAGTCTATGCGAAGTCCGGCCATTTCAGCGAGATGGTCCCGGTCGCCGGCCCCGGCACCATCACCGTCTATCGCCTGCCGTTCTGGCATCTGACGACGCCCTTGGTCGCCAAGCCCGGCCGCGAGAAAGTCGCGCGCCGCTGGGTGCTGCTGGGCACTTACGGGTTCGCCGAGAATCCTACCGCGCCATCACCATGACGCCGGCGATCTCTTCCCATTCCCGCGCCAGAGTGCACTCGGGCACCGGCTTGCCCGCCTGGCCGTACCAATAGCGGGCATTGGAGTGATCGCCTTCTTTCCGGTGCAGATAGGCATGGACCCAGGCCGCGTTCGGTCCCGGTTCGTCGTTGATAAGGTCGTGCGCCCGGCTCCAATCGCCCTTGGCGTCCCACCAGAGGGCTTGAAGTTGCGCGGAAAGTGCCAACGGGGGTTCGGCTTGGGCGAGTGATGTCTTGAATTCCGCGAGCTGCATGGCTTCAGCGTCCTTTCAGCATCGCGCCCAGGATTCCGCGCACGATCTGCCGCCCGACCGATGAGCCGACCGCCCGCACCGCCGATTTGGCGAAAGCCTCGGCGACGCTTTCCCGCGGCCGGCCGGCCGGCGCGGTGCGGACGGGCGCGGTACGGCCAGGCGCGGTGGGGGGAGCCGGTGCTGGGCGTTCGTTGTTCGCCCAGGGCCCACGTGTCGGCGGCGCGGGCTTCGGTGTCGTCGTCGCCCGCGCCGTCAGCGTCTCATAGGCGGATTCGCGATCGATGGCAGCGTCATATTTGCCCTTGACCGGGCTCTGCGCCATTGTCGCCTGGCGCTCTTCGGGTTTTGCCGGGCCGATCCGGGCGCTGGGCGGGCAGATGAAGGCGCGCTGCACGATGCCGGGCGTGCCCTTCTCGTCCAAGGTCGAAACCAAGGCCTCGCCGACGCCGAGCTCCATGATCGTCTTGGCGGCGTCGAAAGCGGGATTGGCGCGGAAGGTGTCGGCCGCCGCCTTCACCGCTTTCTGGTCGCGGGGGGTGAAGGCGCGCAAGGCATGCTGCACGCGGTTGCCGAGTTGACCCAACACGCTGTCGGGGATGTCGAGCGGATTCTGGGTGATGAAATAGATGCCGACGCCCTTGGAGCGGATCAGCCGCACCACCTGCTCGATCTTTTCCAGCAGCGGCTTCGGCGCATCGTTGAACAGCAGATGCGCCTCGTCGAAGAAGAAGACCAGCTTCGGTTGCTCCGGGTCGCCCACCTCGGGCAGGTCCTCGAACAGCTCCGACAGAAGCCAGAGCAGGAAGGTGGCATAGAGACGCGGCGATTGGATCAGCTTGTCCGCCGCCAGCACGTTGATATAGGCGTAGCCGGCGCGCTCGACCCGCATGAAATCGGCGAGATCCAAAGCCGGTTCGCCGAAGAATCCGCCGCCGCCCTGGTTTTCCAGCACCAGAAGCTGGCGCTGGATCGCGCCGATGCTGGTCTTCGCCACATTGCCGTACTTGGTCGAGATATCGGCGGCATTCTCGGCGATATGGCCGAGGATCGCGCGCAGATCCTTCAAGTCCAGCAACAGCAGGCCCTGCTCGTCGGCGATGCGGAAGGCGATGTTGAGCGCGCCCTCCTGGGTGTCGTTGATCTCCAGCAGGTTCGCCAGCAGCAGCGGCCCCATTTCCGAGATCGTGGTGCGGATCGGGCTGCCGGATTGGCCAAACAGGTCCCAATAGATGACCGGGAAGGAATCGCCCCGCCAGTCCTTCAACCCTAGTTTCTCGGCGCGCTCCTTGGCCTTGGGGCTGTCGCCGCCGATCTGCCCGATGCCGGAAAGATCGCCTTTCACATCGGCCAGGAAGACCGGCACGCCGGCTTTCGCGAAACCCTCGGCCAGGACCTGCAGCGAGACCGTCTTGCCGGTCCCGGTGGCGCCGGCGATCAGCCCGTGCCGGTTGGCCATGCGCAAGGCCAGGGTGAGGTCGTTCTCGCCCAAATCGGATTGGCCCGAACCGGATGGGCCCGAACCGGATTGGCCCTTTCCGATCAGTATTCCGGCGGGATCGCTCATGAAGCCTGGACGACCGGCAAAGACGTCTCCGGCATCTGTCCGCCGGCTTCCTTCACTGCGCTGCGATAGGCCTTGTCGGAGCGATAGGGGCCGATCTTGCGGAATTCGGTGAGCTTGGCCGGCCGGATTTCGCCGGAACGCGGCATCACTTTCAGGAAACCGCCGTCGCGACCGATCAGCGGAATGATGCGGTCCTGCCGCGAGAAAATCCGGCGATGGGTGGCTGAATGTCCGCGCATCACCTTGCGCTCCTCGGGATCGCGCTCGAAGACATATTCATAGGCGGCGATGAATTCCTGGATGAACCCGCTCTCCACCACCTGCATGTTGGAAATGAGCCAGCAGCGATCCTCGAAGATCCAATAGGTGCCGAGCCCGACCAGCCGGTCGTCCTTGGTGATATAGGGATAGAAGGGGAAGGCGCGGCAGGCGAGGGTGCGGTTGTCGCGCTCGCAGTTCCGGGCGCCCTTGCACTCGATGGCGCAGCAGGATTTGTGCAGCTCGTCGACGATCTTGCGGCTGTTGGCGTCGGTCGGCTTGAACCGGTGCCAGAGATCGGTGCGGGTCTTCAGGAGCTGGAACTCGGTCCGGTCCACCACCGGGATGGCATGGCTGGTGGTGCAGCAGACCGGCTCGCCGTTGTTGAGCGGCGCGCAGATTCGCCCGCAGTCAAAACGGGAAACGCTCGCCTGAAACCGGTCGTAAAGCTCGCCGTAATGCGCCGGCTGCATGCCCTTTGACACTCAAATCCTCCTGAAATCCGCAATTTCGGAAACCAACTCTTAACCCCCTTGAGGCAGGGTGAGCTCGGAGTTTCCGTCCCGGATCGCGGCTTTCACGCTTTCGCGGCTTCATCCAATGGAACGGATTCTCTCAACGCGTTCACATTGTCGAAATGCCGCGGAAATGCCTTCAGATTTCCACTGTCCGAGAATCGAGACTTTAGCTTAGAATTCAGGGAATTGCAGCAGAGCGAACTGGCCGCGCCGCAGGAAATGCGAAGCGGCGACGCTGAAGACGAGTGGAAGAACAAAGCCGGGAAGGGCTGGACCGAGTATCATGAAACGTTTTTGGGTGGTCGGCGGGATCTATACCGACACCAATTTCAACCGCATCGCCGATAGCGGCAACGAAGAGCGAATCGGCCCTTTCAAGGATTATGAAGCGGCGAAGGGCGCCTGGCAGAAGCGGGCCTGGGAAACCGTGGACCATGCCAATGCGCGTTTCCGCATCGAGGAAGACGGCGG
>DASYDA010000499.1:0-2194 GCA_036499865.1 Dongiaceae bacterium
CTGCTGGCGCGCACCTCCGACGATCCCCGGCGCGGCCTCACCACCTTCCTCTTTCACAAGGACCAGCCGGGTTGGAAGCTCGTCCGCCGCATCCCGATCATGGGCCCCGAGGAGCATGGCGGCCATTGCGAGCTCATTTTCGACGGGCTGGAGATCAAGGACAGCGAGCGGCTGATGGAAGTGGGCGAGGGGCTGAAGGCCGTGCAGATCCGCCTCGGCGTCGCGCGGCTCACCCATTGCATGCGCTGGCTCGGCATGGCGAAACGCGCGCTGGAGATCGCCGGCGAGTATATCAAGGACCGCAAATCCTTCGGCGCCACGCTGATGGAGCATGAAGGCGTGCAATGGATGCTGGGCGAATCTGCCATGGCGATCCAGACCGGCCGCTTGCTCACCATGCATGCCGCCTGGCGCATCGACCAGGGCCACCGCGCCCAGGCCGAGGTCGCCATGGCGAAGGTCGCCGTCGCCGACGTGCTGCACAAGGCGATCGACACCGCCATCCAGCTCTGCGGCGCCCGCGGCTATTCCAAGGACACGCTGCTGGAATGGATGTACCGCTACGCCCGGCAGGCCAGGCTCGTGGACGGCGCGTCGGAAGTGCACAAGATGCTGCTGGCCAAGAACCTCACCGCCCAGGGAAGGGATTTCTGGAAGTGGGGGTGAGGATCGCGAGGATAGAGTCATCGACCCCTCACCCCAACCCTCTCCCTCAAGGGGAGAGGGGGCTAGTCAGTTTGCTGCGATACTTCGGTAAACACGGCCATTCTTTCTTACCCTCTCCCCTTGAGGGAGAGGCCCCGTCCGCGAATGCGGACATTCGTCCGCAGGTGGTGAGGGGTCCGAAAGACTCCCTCTCCCGTAGGGAGAGGACCGCCCTTTGACCTTAGCCTCCAAATCCGCCGCCATCGCCGCGTTCATCGCCGAAGTCGCCAAGGCGAAGACCGTCACCGTCGCCGTGATATCCCGCCTCGGCGGCGGCGCCATCCAGGACAATTGGGCGATCGATATCGAGATCGCTGACGGCCCGCGTGCCGGCCAATACGAGGCTGTGCTTCGCGGCGATGCGCTTTCCAGCATCGGCGAAAGCTGGGACCGCGCCCATGAATTCGCGCTGATCTCCGCCGCCCATGGCGCCGGCATGCTGGTGCCGGAGCCGCTCTGGCTGGAGCCCACTGGCAGCGTCACCGGGCGGCCCTTCTACATCATGCGCCGCGTCGCCGGCGTCGCCCATGCGCGCCGCCTGTTCCGCACGCTCGAACCCGAAGCCGGCGACGATCTCGCGCGCCGCCTCGGCGAAGAATTGGCGAAACTCCATAAGATCACGCCGAAGAACGCGCCGGCTTCGCTCGCTTTCCTGACGCCGGTCGGCGCCGATCTCATCGCCGCCCGCATTGCGCATTACCGCAAGAGCCTCGATGCGCTTCCCGAGCCGCAGCCGGTGCTGGAATATGCGATCAACCGCATGGAAGACCTGGCGCCGCCGATGGAGGAGATCGTGCTCTGCCATCGCGATTTCCGCACCGGCAATTACATGGTCGATGACAAGGCGTTGACCGCG
Organism: Dongiaceae bacterium; assembly: GCA_036499865.1. Classification (GTDB taxonomy): domain Bacteria; phylum Pseudomonadota; class Alphaproteobacteria; order Dongiales; family Dongiaceae; genus Dongia. The sequence continues at coordinate 1,562 of DASYDA010000499.1, forward strand.
ATCCTCGATTTCGAATTCGCCGGCTGGAGCGATCCTTACGAGGATCTCGGCTGGTTCTGCGCCCGCTGCTGGCGCTTCGGCGCCACTGCCAACGAGGCAGGCGGCATCGGCAGCCGCGAGGTTTTCTACGAAGGCTATGCCGCCGGCTCAGGCCGCGCCGTCGATGATGCCCGCGTGCGCTACTGGGAAGCCGTCGCGCCGATCCGCTGGGGCATCGTCGCCTTGCAACAGGGCGAGCGCCACGCTTCCGGCCAGGAGCGCTCCCTCGATCTGGCGCTCACCGGATTGCGTGCCATCGAATGCGATTACGATCTGCTCTCCGATCTCCCGAAAATGAAAAGGGGAGGCTGACATGCTGCCGCGTCCCGGCGCCGCCGATCTCCTGGAACAGGCCCTGCAGACCTTGCAGGATCACGTGCTGAAGCAGCTCGAAGGCGAGGCGAAATTCGCCGGCGCCATGGTCGCCCGCGCCATCGCCATCGCCCAGGCAGAACTCCGCGACGGCCGCGCCGCCGATGCGGCCGAGCTGAAGCGCATCCAGGGTCTCTATGACGAACCGATCGGCGACGATCTTTTGGCCGCGCGAAAACGGCTCGCCGCCGATATCCGCGCCCGCAAATTCGCGCCCGGCAC
>DASYDA010000500.1:0-1937 GCA_036499865.1 Dongiaceae bacterium
AGCCGCAAGGCGGCCATGCCATGGATTTTGGAGAAGGTCCGGGTCATCACCACATTGTCGTGGCTTTTCACCAGATCCGTTCCATCCGAATAATCCGGCTGGCCGACATATTCCGCATAGGCGGAATCCAGGACCAGCAGCACATTTTCCGGCAAACCTTCGCGCAGCCGCTTCAATTCCGCGGCGCCGATATAGCTGCCGGTCGGATTGTTGGGCTCGGCGACAAAGCAGATGCGCGTCCGCGGCGTCACATGCGCGAGCAGCGCGTCCACATCGGTTTTTAAATCGCGTTCCGGCGCGGCGACCGGGCGGGCGCCAACCGATTGCGCCGCCAGGGAATAGACCAGGAAGCCGTGCCGTGAATAGAGCACTTCGTCGCCGACCCCGGCATAGGCGCGGGTCAGGAGCTGCAGCACTTCGTCGGACCCGGCACTGCAGACGATCTGCTCCGGATCGGCATCGATCTCGTCCGCGATGGCCTTGCGCAATGCGGCGGCGGCGCCATCCGGATAGCGGTGCAGCTCGGCGGAAAGCGCCATATAGGCGTCCCGCGCCGCGGCGCTCATGCCGAGCGGGCTTTCGTTCGACGACATCTTATGGATCGGGCCACTGCCCGGAAGCTCGGCCTCGCCGGGAACATAGACCTCGATGTCGAGGATTCCGGGCCGCACCTGCAAGGTCATACGTCGCCCGTCCCGGTGCGGCCGTCATTGCCCTGGGATGCAGGGCCTGCCGATGAATGTGCCGTGGATGAATGTGCCGTGGATGATTGGCTTGCGGGAGCGTGGCTTGCGGTCGCTTCGCGCTTCTCGCCGGCAAGTTCCTGCGCCGTCAACGGCACCGCGTAGCCGCCGATCGGCGTGACCCAGGCTTCGGCGCCCAGGGTTTTTGTCAAAGCAGCCAAACGCGGATCGTCCGGCGCAACGAAGCCTTCAATCTCCACGAGATGATGTTCTCTGCCGTCCGCTTCCTGGAACGCCTGGATGAAGACCGGGCGCAACTCCGCCCAGTTCAAGGCATCGCGGAAGCTGCTGCGGCTCACCGCCTCCCGGGTTTCCGCCACCAGAAGGCTGCGGTCTTCGCCGGAAGGCTCGTTCGGCGTGGTGCCGAGAACCAGCGCCTGGAGCCCGCGGCTGCGCTGATTGCCGGGATCGCCGAACGGCAGCCGCGCGATCACGTGCGGCACCTTGGCGCCGCGTATGGCAATGCGCCGCCACCAGGGATCCTGATCGCCCTCATGGGGCAATGGCAGCACCGCCACCGTCGCCTGGCCCTCGATAACCGCGGAAATCGCGTGATTGAGCCGGTCGAAACCCATCAGGGGTACACGGCAGCCATAGTGATCTCGCGCGAGATCCCAGTAGCCCGGCTCCTCGGCCGGCGAAAACACCGAGACCACGAAGGGACCTTCCACCTGCAGCAAGGCGGAAATCATCTCCCGCCACATCCGGACGACCACCGCCTTGGGCAAGGGTCCCTTATGGCGTCCGACCAGCCGGCGCAGGATCCGCGCCTCGCGCGCGGGGCGGACGAATTTGGAACCTTCGCTGGGGGTGCGGCCGATCGGCTGCGATTTCGCCTTCACCTCGCCCACGCGAACGGCGATCTGGGTGCGGCGCATCAGCAGATCGTGCAATTCGGTGTCGATTGCATCGATTTCGTGCCGTAGAGCAGCGAGCTCGTCGTTTTGTTCAGCCATTCCCAATATGCTCTGGAAAATGCTCTGGAAAACCTCTGCGGAAGCCCCGCCGCGGCGGCAAAAGGCTTCCCCGGCGGATGCCCACTGATAGCGGCCAAGCGCCAGAAAAGCAAAGAAAACAAAGCAAAGAAAACATTGACAGAACGTATAGTGGTGGCTTCATTCACGTGATTCATCAAATGCTTGCCGGAAAGGCACGCCGCGCGATGTCGAGCCTGCCGACCCAACCTGTCCGTGT
>DASYDA010000501.1:0-3985 GCA_036499865.1 Dongiaceae bacterium
AGGAGAGAGCAGGAACAAGACCATTGCAGCGATATCGTGCGGCGAGACCATGCGACGCAGGGAAATGCGCTCCAGATATCGCTTCTCCATCTCCTGGTAGCTGACCCCGACCTGCTTGGCGCGGTCGCGGATAACACCTTCCATACGCGGCCCTTCGACGATGCCGGGCAGGATCGCATTGACCCGGATATTGTCCCGCCCCAACTCCTTGGCGAGGCTCTGGGTGAAGCCGATGACGCCCCATTTCGCCGCGGCATAAGGCGTGCGAAAGGCATAGCCGAAACGCCCCGCCGCCGAAGACATGTTGACGATGGCGCCGCCGCCCGCCGCCTTCAGCATCGGCACGGCCCAATGCGCGCAGAGAAACTGGCCGGTGAGGTCGATATCGATGCAGCGCCGCCAGTCTTCCGGCTTGATCTCCTCGACGCCGCCGGTGGGTCCGGCGATGCCGGCATTGTTGATCAGGGCATCGAGCCCGCCCAGAGAGGATTTGGCCTCCGCGAAGAAACGCTCCACATCGGCCTCTTTCGAGACATCGGCCTTGGTGACGCCATGTTTTGGATAGGCTTTGGAGAAATCCTTCAGGAGTTCGTCGCTGACATCGCAGATATGGACCTTGGCGCCATGCAGGATCAGCATATCGCTGACCGCGCGGCCGATGCCGGAAGCACCGGCGGAGATGGCGACGCGCAAGCCGGGCTTCAGCCCATCGATCATTTTCCGTCCCGCCAAATCCGCCATTGTGATCTCTCCTAATTATTGCGTTCCCGCAGCGCCACCACGGCCGCGAGCACCACCAGGCCGAAGATGATGACACGCGTGGCATAAGGCAGCATCGTACCCGCCAGCAGCGTCTGCAGCGCCGTCAACAGAATGACACCGCCCACCATGCCAAGATAGCTGCCGCGCCCACCGGTGATCAGCGTGCCGCCGACCACCACCACCGCGATCGAGGGCAGCATATATTCGTCGCCCATGCCAAGGCTGGCCTGGCCGGAAAAGCCGGTCAGCATGCTGCCCACCAAAGCGGAACAGAAGCCCGAGAGCATATAGACCAGCATGATGGTGCGATCGACCGATATGCCGGAGAGCATCGCCACTTTCTCGCCATTGCCGAGCCCATAGACGCGGCGGCCGAAGGGTGTCCGCCGATGCAGGATCACCGCGGCGATCACAAAGAGCGCAATGAAGATCACGACCGGCGTCACCAGATTGCTCTTATCGGTCATGAACCAGCGCATCAGCGGCGAGGAAAAGCCGGCCGGCGTGCCCTGGGAGTAAAGCAGCGCGAATCCCTGCAGGATGCCGTTCATCGCCAAGGTCATGACAATCGGAGATATCCCGAAGATCGCGATGCCGATGCCATTAGCCAGCCCGACCAGGCAGCCGACGACGAGCACCATGGGCAGCGCATAGAGCAGCGGGCCGTTATGGCCGTTGACGGTACCGGCAAGCAGAATGCCGCAAAGCGCGATGGTCCAGGGCACGGAGAGGTCGAGGCCGCCGGTCAGGATCACCGTTCCCTGCCCCAAAGCCAGGATCAACAGGAAGGAAGAAAGCACCAGGATCGAATTGTAATAGCCCCAATGGAGCAGCGCGCCGCCGACGGTGAATTCTGTAACCACAAGGACGATGACGAAACAGACATAAGCCGGCAAGGCGTAGCGGATGGCCTCGGCATTCCGTTGCAGGAAGGAAGGCATCGGCGCTGTCGATGCCTTTATCTGCGTGCCCGGGAGCACCAGCCGCTGCACGGCGCGATGCCCCTGTTGCGGCAGCATGCCGTTGCGCCAGGCCCTGATGCGCGTGACGAGGCCGCGCAATTGTTTCGCCGCGCGGGAGTGCCGGCTGATCGCGCTGGCGAGCACGGCAAGGATCAGGATACAGCCTTCGACGATGGTCGAATAATAGGCCGAGATGTTCAGCACCAGCAGGATGTTGACGACGATCATCAGGATATAGGCGCCGACAATCGAACCGACACAGCCGCCGCGCCCGCCGCCGAGCCGGGTTCCACCCACCACCACCGCGCCGAAGATCTGCAGCAGCATGGAATCGCCGACCAAAGGATCGCCGGCGCCGGTCTGGGCGCTCACGAAGACGCCGGAGAAGCCGTAGCAGCCGCCGGCCAGCACATAGGTGAGGAACAGCGTCCAGGGCACCCGGATGCCGCGCGCCCGCGCCGCCTCGGCATCGCTGCCGACGGCATAGAGCGCCGTGCCGAAGCGCCCGCCTTTGAGCCACAGCCAGAGCAAGACGATGATAGCCAGCAGCACCAGCGGCATCGGAATGAGATTGGGAACGGCGTCGCCGGCCAAGGCCGAGCTCAAACCTCCGGGGATCATGCCTCCCGGCTTGTCCATCACCAGCAGGGTCAATCCTTGCGTGATGAACATGGTGGAAAGCGTCACCACGATCGGCTGCAGGCGGAAGAAGGCGATGAAGAAACCGTTGAAGGCGCCGGTCGCCATGCCGACCCCGATCCCGGCCAGCGACCAGAGCAGGATACCGGAGGTGGAATCCGGCATATTGCTGGCGAGAACGACATTGACCAGGGAGACGACGGCGCCGGCGGAAAGATCGAATCCGCCGGTCAGGATGACGAGAGTCTGGCCGACGGCGGCGATCGCCAGCGGCGCGCCGCCGGTCGCCAGCGAGCTCACTTCGAAATAGCTCATCGGGCCGCGGCTCATCACGGCATTGACGATCATCAGCGCCGCGAAGACCACAATGGCGATGATGAGGCCGCGATAGCGTCCAACCCGGAAACCGCGCAACCCCGACGAAGCCGTGGTCGAGAGCACGCTCATGCGACCCGCTCCGCCTCGGCATGGCCGGCGCCGAGGGCGGCCCGCACGATCGTATCTTCGTTGAGAGCCGCGCCGGAGACCTCCCGCGCGACCCGGCCCTGATAGAGCACCATCACCCGGTCAGCAAGATGCACCAGTTCCGGAATCTCGGTGGAATAGAGCAGGATCGCGCCGCCGGCTTCGACATATTGGCGCATCAAATGGTAGAGCTCATGCTTGGTGCCGACATCGATGCCGCGTGTCGGATCGTAGAGCAGCAACACGCGGCTTTGCGCCAGCAGCCATTTGGCGATGGCGATCTTCTGTTGATTGCCGCCGGAGAAGGCGCCGACCCGGGTCCAGAGCGCCCGCTCCGCAACCTCGACACGCTGGAAGACGCCGGCGACCGCTTCACGCTCGCGCTTCACGTCGATGAAGCCGAAACGCGTCAGCCGATCGATTATCGGGATCGAGGTGTTCTCGGTGCCCGAAAGCTTCAGGAACAGAGCCTCGGTCTTGCGGTCCTCGGGGACCAGGCTGATGCCGATATCGGCGCGCACCGCATCGGCGGGGCTGGCGATGGCGACCGGCTTGCCATCGACCAGGATACGCCCGCCGGTGATCTCGGCGGCACCGAAGCAGCCGACGAAAAGATCGAGCTGGCCCATGCCCTGCAGCCCGGCGACGCCGAGGATCTCGCCACGATGCAGCGCGAAGGAGGCATCGGCGAGCTTGCCGGCCGTGGCGAGGTTTTCCACCCGCAGCACTTCCGGCCCCGATTGATGCGTCCGCACCGGCTTTTCCGGAAAGGCCTGGCCGATGGAGCGGCCGACGATCATGCGGATAACTTCTTCGTCCTCGAAATCCGCGACCTTGCCCGTCGCGATATGCTTGCCGTTGCGCAGCACCGTCAGGGTGTCGCAGAAGCTGCGCACTTCCTTCAGCCGGTGCGAGATGAAGATGATGGTGACGCCGCGCGCCTTTTCCCGCGCGATGACTTCGCCCAGCCAATCGACATCGCGTCCCGAAAGCGACGAGGTCGGCTCGTCCAGCAACAGGATGCGCGGCTGGCGGAACAAGGCGCGGGCGATCTCGATCTTCTGCTTCACCGCGAGATCGAGCTCACCCGCCTCGTCCTGAAGATCGATGTCGTCGAGCCCGAGTGCCGCGAAATGCCGTGCCACCGCGCGTTCGGC
>DASYDA010000502.1:0-8476 GCA_036499865.1 Dongiaceae bacterium
AGGACGCCGCGCCGAGCGGCGATCAGTCAGCGCCGGCGGATAAGAGCAAGCCCGCCGACAAGAGCGCCGCGCCCGCGCCGCAGTAGCGCGTTCTGTTCACCGCGTTGGGTTCGCATGGCCTGAGGCCGCGCAGGCTGAACCTATGTCGGCGACGCGTTCAGCGCTTCTTCGAGCTGGGCGGTGTCGAGCTCGGTCGGGAAATGCGCACGTCTTGCAAGCGCCGCGGTCAGGCGCTTGCGATAGTCGTCGCGCGGTATTTCCAGGGCGCCGAAGCCGGAGAGATGCTTGGTGACGAATTGGGTGTCGAGCAGGCCGTAATTGCCGGCGCGCAATCTCGCGACCAGATGCACCAGCGCCACCTTGCTGGCATCGGTCGTGGTCGAGAACATGCTCTCGCCGAAGAAGGCGCCGCCGAGGCTGATGCCGTAGAGGCCCCCGACCAGCTTGCCCTCCAGCCAGGTCTCGACGCTGTGGGCATGGCCCATGCGGAACAGCTGGACGCAGAGGTCGAAGATGGTCTGGTTGATCCAGGTCTGACGCCGTCCCGGCGCGGGCGCCGCGCAGGCCTCGACGATGTCCTCGAAGCGCGTGTCGCAGGTGACGGTGAAAGGACCGCGGCGGATGGTCTTCTTCAGGCTGTGCGAGATGTGGAAGGAGTCGAGCGGGATGATGCCGCGCGCCTCGGGATCGATCCAGTAGAGCTCCGGATCGTTGCGCGCTTCCGCCATCGGGAAGATCCCGATCGCATAAGCGCGGAGCAGCATCTCCGCGGTGATCCTGGACGGCTTCGCTCGGTTGGACATCCGCTCGCCCGAAACGCCAATGACCAAAGGCTAACACCGCGTGGAGGAGCGGCGCCACCTGTATAAATCGATCAATTCCGCGTTATCGAGAGAGTTGCGCCGCGTCAGACTTCGCCGGCCACGAATTTCTCCAGCCAGCGGATGTCGTAGGCGCCGTTGATGAAGTCGGGTGCGGCGATCAGCCTGCTGTGGAGGGGCGTGTTGGTCTTGACCCCGCCGATCACCATTTCCTCAAGCGCGCGCCTGAGGCGCATCAGGCATTCGTTGCGGGTGCGGCCGTGCACCACCAGCTTGGCGATCAGGCTGTCATAGTTGGGCGGCACGCGATAACCGGAATAGAGCGCCGAGTCGACGCGCACGCCCAGACCACCCGCCGCATGGAAATCGGTGATGCGTCCGGGCGACGGTATGAAAGTCTCCGGGTCCTCGGCATTGATCCGGCATTCGATCGCATGGCCGGTGATAACGACCTCGTCCTGGGTAAAGGACAAAGGTGCGCCGGAAGCGACGCGGATCTGCTCGCGCACCAGGTCGATGCCGGTGATCATCTCGGTCACCGGATGCTCGATCTGCAGCCGGGTGTTCATCTCGATGAAATAGAATTCGCCGTCCTGGAACAGGAACTCGATGGTGCCGACCGATTTGTAGCCCATCATCTTCATCGCCTTGACGGCGATGTCGCCGATGCGCTTGCGCTGCTCGGCATTGAGTGCCGGCGAGGGCGCCTCTTCCAGCACCTTCTGGTGCCGGCGCTGCAGCGAGCAGTCGCGCTCGCCCAGATGCACGACATTGCCGTGGCTGTCGCCGATGATCTGGATCTCGATATGCCGCGGATGGGAGAGATACTTCTCCATATAGACCGCGTCGTTGCCGAACGAGGCCTTCGCCTCGGTGCGCGCCATGGAATAGGCGGCCATCAGGTCGGCCTCGGAGGTCGCGACCCGCATGCCCTTGCCGCCGCCGCCGGCCGCCGCCTTGATCAGCACCGGATAGCCGGTCTCGGCGGCGATGCGCTTGGCCTCGGCCTCGCCGTTGATCTCGCCCACGGAGCCGGGAACCACGGGAATGCCGAAGCGCGTCGCCGCGTCCTTGGCCTGGACCTTGTCGCCCATGACGACCAGATGCTCGGGCGATGGGCCGATGAAGGTGATGCCGTGCTCCTCCACCATCTGGGCGAAGGTCGCGTTCTCCGAGAGGAAGCCGATGCCGGGATGGATCGCATCGGCGCCGGTGATGGTGGCGGCGGAGATGATCGCCGCCATGTTGAGATAGGAATCGCGCGAAGGCGGCGGCCCGATGCAGACGCTCTCGTCGGCCAGCCGCACGTGCATCGCATCGGCATCGGCGGTCGAATGCACCGCGACGGTGCGGATGCCCATCTCGCGGCAGGCGCGATGGATGCGCAGCGCGATCTCGCCGCGATTGGCTATCAGGACCTTTTCAAACATGCGCGAAAGGGACCGCGATCACTGGATGATCATCAGGGCTTCGCCGAACTCGACCGGCTGCCCGTCGCTGACCAGGATCTCCTTCACCACGCCGCCGGCCGGGGCGAGGATCGGATTCATCACCTTCATCGCTTCGATGATCAGCACGGTCTGGCCCTTGTTGACGCGGTCGCCGGACTTCACGAAGGCCTGCGCGCTGGGCTCGGGCGAGAGATAGGCGGTGCCCACCATCGGCGAGGTGAGTGCGCCGGCGGGCGGACCTGCCGGTCCCGCGGGCGCTGCCGCGATCGGGGCGATCGCCGGTGCTGCCGCTGCGCCCGGAACCTGATGGATGGTGGTGCCGATCTGGCCGCTGTTGACGCGGATGCGGCGGCCCTCGCTTTCGAATTCGATTTCGCTGAGGCCGGTTTCCTTCAGCAGCGTGGCCAGCTTGCGCACCAGCGCTTCATCGACATCGAATTTACTCATGAACGCCTCTTCTTGGATTTCGCCGGCTTTGATTCCGAGGGCGGCGCGCCTTGCAGGATCGAAGCCAGCGCTTCGACCGCCAGCAGGTAGCCCTGCGCGCCGAGGCCGCAGATGACACCCTTGGCCGCCTCGCTGACATAGGAATGATGGCGGAAGGCTTCGCGACGGAAGATGTTGGAGAGATGCACTTCGATCACCGGCAGTTCGGTGACGATGAGCGCATCGAGCAGTGCCACCGAAGTATGGCTCAAGCCCCCCGGATTGATGATGATGCCCTTAACCTGCCCGCGCGCCTGCTGCAGCCAGGTGATGAGCTCGCCTTCGTAATTGGATTGGCGAAAATCCAGGCTAAGACCGAATTCCTTGGCGCGGGCGGTGACGGCGCGCGCGATATCGTCCAGCGTGTCCCGGCCGTAGATCTCCGGCTCACGCTGACCCAACATATTGAGATTCGGCCCATTGAGGACCAGAACGTCGGCGGCTTTCGCCAAGTGTCAACTCCCCGCGCAATGCTGTCGGCCCTTATAGCCAGCGGACCCGCTTACCGCAACCGAACCGCTTTTGACCGAAAGACCCTGCCGCAGCAGCGTTGACATGTTTTGAAATGTTATATTATAACAATTCCGTCGGCAGGAATGCGCACGAGCCAACCGGTCGGTCCCCCATGATCCTTCCGAGGAATATCCATGAAGCGACTTCTCCTTTGCCTCGCCGCAGCCACGCTTTTTGCGGGCTGGACCGGCACGGCCTGCGCCGCGGCCCAGCCGGTCAACGTTCTCGCCGCCGAGAATTTCTATGGTGACGTCGCCGAGCAGATCGGCGGTTCGGATGTCCGGGTGCTCAGCATCCTCAAAAATCCCGACCAGGACCCGCATATGTTCGAAGTCAGTCCCTCCACCGCGCGGGCGGTCGCCGTTGCGAAGCTCGTCGTCTATAACGGCGTCGATTACGACCCCTGGATGGACAAGCTGCTGGCGGCCTCTCCATCGAAAGACCGCACGGTCATCCTCGCCGCCGATCTCATGCATAAGAAGAGCGGCGACAACCCGCATCTCTGGTACGACCCGGCGACCATGATCGCGGTCGCGACCGCGATCGCCACGCAGCTCGGCCAGACCGATCCCGCGCATGAGGCGGATTACCAGCGGAACCTGGCGGCGTTCGAAACCTCGCTGCAGCCGCTGAACGACCGCATAAACACGTTGCGGGAAAAATACGCCGGCACCATGGTAACGGCGACCGAACCGGTCTTCGGCTATATGGCCGCGGCGATCGGATTGAAGATGCGCAACGAAGGTTTCCAGCTCGCCGTCATGAACGATACCGAACCCAGCGCCTCGGATGTGGCCGCCTTCGAGGATGATCTCAAGACCGGGACCGCGAAGGTGCTGTTCTACAACAACCAGACCTCCGACGACCTCACCATGCGCCTGACGGGCATCGCCAATGATGCGAAGATCCCCGTCGTCGGCGTCAGCGAGACCGAGCCGCCGGGAACCCGATATCAGCAATGGATGATCGACCAGCTCGACTCGCTCGGGCAGGCGCTTTCGATCGGCAAGATGTGATCTAGGATCGTGAAAGCCCTCTCTTGAAAGCCCCCTCTTGAAGGCCGTCGAACTCGACCATGTGACGATCGACCTCGGAGGGCGCATCGTGCTCTCCGAGGTCAATCTCGCCATCGAAGCCGGCGAGTTCGTCGGCATGCTGGGCGCCAACGGCGCCGGCAAGACAACCTTGCTGCGCGCGATCCTCGGCCTGGTCCGTCCTGCTTCGGGAGAAGTGCGCGTCTTCGGCACGCCGGTCAGCCGCGGCAACCCCGCCGTCGGCTATATGCCGCAGAACCGGAATATCGAGACGGGCATGAGTCTGCGTGGCCGCGATTTCGTGGCGAGTGCCGTCTCGGGCCATCGCTGGGGCCTGCCTCTGCTCGGAAGCGAGGATCGCCGGCAAGTCGGCGAGGCCCTGGCGCTGGTGGGCGCGGGGCATCTGGCGGACCGGCCGCTCTCGGCCATGTCCGGCGGCGAACGCCAGCGCCTGTTGCTGGCGCAGACGCTGCTCGGGCATCCGAAGCTCTTGCTGCTGGACGAACCGCTGATCAGCCTCGATCCGCATCATCAGAAATCCATCGTCGAACTGGTGCGCGGCCTGCAGCGCGAATTGAAGATCGCCGTCATCTTCAGCGCCCATGAGCTCAATCCGCTGCTCGGCGCCATCGACCGCGTCCTCTATCTCGGCCGCGGCCGCGCCGAGATTGGCACGGTGGAAGAGGTCATCACCGGCCCGGTGCTCTCACGACTTTATGGCTCGCAGATCGATGTCATCCGCCTCAACGGACGCATCTTCGTGATGTCCGGCGAACACGAACTCGAACGCGACGAACACCGCCATCATGACCATGCGCATTGAAGCCGCTTGCTCGAGGGGGCTGGCGAAGATCGGCCGCGATGGCCGGGTTTCGACAAATATCGCCGGTGTGGATAGATGCTGAGCTACGACTTCATGCAGAATGCCTTTGCCGCGGCGGCGATCGTCGCGGTGGTGGCAGGGATCGTCGGTTACTTCCTGGTGATGCGCGGGCAGACCTTCGCCGGCCATGCGCTGTCCCATGTCGGTTTCGCCGGCGCCACCGGCGCGATCCTGGTCGGCGTCTCGCCGCTTTGGGGATTGGTCGCCTTCACCATCCTCGCCGGCCTTGCCATGGGTATTCTCGGCGAGCGTCTGGCCGGCCGGGACGTGGCGATCGGCGTCGTGCTCTCGCTGTCGCTGGGCCTGGGCCTGTTGTTCCTGCATTACTTCACGGCTTATGCGACCCAGGCGACGGCCTTGCTGTTCGGGAATGTCTTCGGCGTCGATCGCGACATTCTCTGGAGCCTGGCACTGCTGGGCGTTGTCAGCATCGTGGCCTTGGGGGCGATCTCGCGGCCGCTGCTGTTCGCCACCTTGCAGCCTGAATTGGCGGAAGCCAAAGGCGTCTCGCTGCGCCTGGTCTCGATGCTGTTCCTGGTGATAGTGGCGATCGCGGTCGCCGAATGCACCCAGGTCGTCGGCGTATTGCTGGTCTTCTCGCTGATGGTGGGGCCGGCGGCCGCGGCGCAGCGGCTGACCACGCGGCTCGGCCTCGGCATCGCGGTTTCGGCGGTTCTGGCCTTGGCGGAAGCCTGGGCCGGCCTCACCATGGCCTATCACACCGATTGGCCCGCCAGCTTCTGCATCACCATGCTGAGCGCCGCGGTCTATTTCCTGAGCATGGTTCCCCGTGGGCTGGCGCGCCGCGCGCGTTAGCTCTTGCGCACCTGCTTGATCAATTCCTTCATGTCGTCGATCGACATGGCCCCTTCGACCACTTTGTTACCGATGATGAAAGTCGGCGTCGCGCCGATGCCGATGGTGTCGGCAAGGTCGCGGTTGCCGCTGATCAGGGGCATGGTCTTGTTGACCGCCATATCGGCTTCCATCTTGTCGACGTTGATGCCGACGGACTTGGCGATGGCTTTCAGTGTCGGCATGTCGAAGCTTCCCCGATACGCCATCAGCGCCTGATGGAAGGGCCAGTATTTGCCCTGCGCGACCGAGGCGAGCGCCGCCCGCGAGGCGAGGATCGAATCGTCGCCGAGGATCGGGAATTCCTTCAACACCAGCCGCACGCCCTTGTCTTCTTTCAGGAGCTGGTCCATCGGGGCGGAAACCGCTTTGCAATAGGGGCAATGATAATCGAAGAACTCGACGATGGTGACGTCGCCGACGGGATTGCCGGCCACCGGGGAGGCGGCATCGGCTAAAAGCTGGTCGCGATGAGATGCGACTTTCTGGCTCTGGTCGTCGGCCTTCGCGGCATCTTCCTTGGACTGCAGCGCTTCGAAGGCTTCCTTGAGCACTTCCGGATGCGCGATCAGATAATCATGCACGATCTTCTCGATCGCCGCCTTGGGCAGCGGCGGAGTCGATTCCTGAGCCGAAGCTGCCATGGCTCCGAAGGCCAGGGGTAGGGCGATGAGGGCGGCTAGCAATTGCTTCATGAAGGGAATCCCCAAAATTCAAATCCTATTGAAAGGCCGAGCGCCGAGAAGCGCAATGTCTATCACGGCATCGGGCCTTCACTGGAATCGTCGCCGGGTCCGCCCGTTGAGGATTCGATGTCATTGGCGCGCAGCCAGCCGGGCGTGCCGTCTTTGAGATCTTTCAGCGCCTTGCGTGCCTGCAGTCGCGCTTCCTTGCGGTTGCCGTTCGCCAGTGCCTCCTCGGCCTGGGCCAATGCCGACATGCCGAGCTGATTGTCGCGTCCATAGGCAATGGCCAGCAGATGCCAGCCGAAGTCGTAGTTTGACTCGGCGCGGGTGGCGAATTCGAGATTGGCGATCGCCGGCTTCACGTATTGGTCCTGCTCCATCTCGATCTGGACCTGGCCGAGTTCCAGGCGCAACAGCGGTTCCTTCGGGCGGATTTCCGCGGCGCGCTGATACAGCGGCAGCGCATCGGCGAGGCGTCCGTTCTGGAACAGGATCTGGCCCGCCTGTTCCAGGAAGAACGGATCGTTGGGCGATTCCTTCAGGAGCCCGATCATGACCAGCATCGATTCCCGGACCCGGCTGACCCTAAACAGGGCGATGGCGCGGGCATAGCGCGCCGGCACCGACTGGTCGGTCTCCGGATAGGTCAGCATGACCCGGTCCAGCGGCCAGATGAAGCCGCGAAGCTTCGCCAGCATCCGCTGATGCAGGACCATCATCGCCGGCGAATCTTTCTCGTTGCTATAGGGCGAGCTGTCGACATGCTGCTGCACGGAATCGATGCGGTCCCGGGTCAGCGGATGGGTTTGCAGGTAAGGATCCTGATTGCCGGCCAGCAGGAATTCCTCGCCTTCCAGCTTCTGGAAGAACTGCAGCATGCCGCGCGCCGATTGGTGGGTCGCATCCAGGAAGCGCATGCCGGCCTGATCGGCGGAAGCCTCCTGAATGCGGCTGTATGCGAGCAGGTTCCGCTGCGCGATGCCCTGGCCCAGCGAAGCGGCGCCCATGCCGATGCCGCCATTGCCGGAGGCGATGCCGGCGCCGATGCCGGCCAGCATCGCCACCACGGATTCGATGGTGGCGTTGCGCAGATTGTCCTGGAACCTGACGAGATGCCCGTCGGCGATGTGGCCGGTTTCGTGGGCGATCACGCCGATCACCTGGTTGGGGGTGTCGGCTTTCATCAAGAGGCCGGTATTGATGAACATGTTCATGCCGGGCGCCGCGAAGGCGTTGATCTGCTCGCTATCGACCAGATGCACCTTCATCGCCTGGGCATCGAGTCCGGCGGCCTTGAAGACCGGATCGGCATACGCACGGACGGTGGCTTCGACCTCGGCGTCGCGAATCAGGGAGACCGACTGCGCGGCAGCAACGGTCGGTTCGCCCAGTGCGGAAATGAGAAAGGCCGCCAGGCAAGCGGCGCCGGCAAGCACTCGGTTGATCAACTCATCGATCCTTCTCTATGCTCGCCCCGCGACAGGGTTGATACGCATTGTACCCGAACATCCGGCGAATGCCGCCAGAAACGGCCTATTGGAGAGCAGAGCATGTCTAGCGCCTACCACACTTCAACTGCTCGATCCAGCGCGGCCGGGCGTCAGCGAATCGGGGAGCGGGAAAGCCGGAAACGCTCCGGCAAAAGGCGGCTTCTGCAAACCGCCATGATCCTGACAGCATTCGGGCTGAACGCCTGCACCAGCGAGAATTCCGGCCCGATCGGCCTGCTGTTCCAGCCGGACTTCAA
>DASYDA010000503.1:0-17038 GCA_036499865.1 Dongiaceae bacterium
ACAGCTCGTTGCGCTTTGCCTGCAATTCCTGGAAGCGCGTCTGCGCCGCGCGGCGCCGCGCGTCCAAGGCGATCACCTCCGCGGCAAGCCCGCCCAGTCCGCGCCGTTCACGCCCACCGTCAAAGGCGGTGGGATTCTCTCGAATCCATTTCAGATCAAACATTTACAGCCGATGGTGCAATCATCCCGAATCGGCGCCGAGTCTACCAGGAAGCCACGCGGTCTGCATCACGTGTGGCGTTCCGCGCTGCGATCTATCAGGCCCTTTCCCTCTTCAGGGGGAAGGCGGGGATGGTGGCCTGCAGCCGTGATGTCCCCGATCCGGCGCTCCGAGCGCGTATCACCCCGCCGGGGTGACCTCGGTGCCGCTTTCCTCGGCGGCCTCGGCGGCGGCGCGCTTCTTCTCCACGGATTTCGCGAGCCAGATCGAGATCTCGTAGAGGGCGACCATGGGCACCAACAGCGAGCACATGCTGATGACATCGGGCGGCGTGAAGATGGCCGCCAGGACGGTGACGCCGATCATCGCGTAGCGGCGTTTCTCGCGCAGACCTTTCGAGGTGACGATGCCGACCTTGGCGAGCAAGGTCAGGATTACCGGCAGTTCGAAGCAGAGGCCGAAGGCAAAGACCAGTTTCATCACGAGATCGATATATTCGCCGATCTTCGGCATCAACTCGATCGATGCATATTGCTGATAGGAAACAAAAAACTTCAGCGCCAGCGGCAACAGCACGAAATAGAGGAAGGTGGCGCCCACCGCGAACATGACCGGCGTCGCGACCAGAAATGGGATGAAAGCCGCACGCTCGTTTTTGTAAAGGCCCGGTGCGATGAACTTATAGATCTGCGAGGCGATCAGCGGAAAAGTGACGCAGAACGCCGCGAAAGCACCGATTTTCACCTGGGTGAAGAACGGCTCGATCAGGCTGGTATAGATCACCGGGCAAGGTTTGCCCTGCGCCATGCAGGCCCGCTCCAGCGGCGCGGTCACGAGATCGAGCACGGGTCGCCAGAAATAGAAGCAGACCACGAAAGCGACCGCGAAACCGACCAGCGAATATAACAGCCGCGAACGGAGCTCGGTGAGGTGCTCCAGCAACGGCATCTTCACATCGTCTTCGGCCCCATTCACGGATCAGCTCTTTTCTGCGGCGCCAGCCGTTTCGGCGACCAGGTGTTCGGCAGCCGAGTGCTCGGTCGCCATCGGCGTGGTGCTCGGCGGAAGCGTCGGGGCCTCGTCGAAATCGGCGACCACGGGGGTCTCCGCTGCCGGTGCGGGAATGGATGGCGCAGATGACTCCGCGGCAGGCTCTTCCACCGTAAGGCTGGACTTGAGCTCGCCGGTAGGATCCACCGTGTTTTCGATATGCTTCTGGATGGTCTGGGTATTCAGACCCTGGAGCTGCTTGCGCGCATCATCGAGGTCCGCCTCGCGGATGATCTCGTTGACGCCGCTCTGGAATTCCCCAGCGAGCTTGCGGGCGGTGCGCATCCATTGCGAGGCGGTGCGCAGCGCGTTGGGCAATTCCTTCGGTCCCAACACGAGCAACGCCACCACGGCGATGATCGCCATATGGCCCCAACTGAGGTCGAACATGCGCTACGATCCCGGGACGACGAACCTGGGCCGGCGGTCGAACCGACGCGCCGGGCCCCCTATTCTCGAATAGCTTCAGCTCCGCTCGATGGTCTCGGTCTGCTTGCGATCGGTCGGGGTCGTCGCGACTTCCTCGTCCTTGCCCTTGTTGATGCCCTTCTTGAAGGCGGTGATGCCGGAGCCGAAGTCGCCCATGATCTTCGAAAGCTTGCCGCCGCCACCGAAGAGGATCAACACGACCGCCAAGAGGATAAGTAGATGCCAGATGCTCAGACTGCCCATGACGGCGCCTCTCCATAAACTATCGTCCGCTCCTGCGAACTCGGCCGGACTATGGCAAAATCACCTCGGCCCTGCAATGAATCCCTCACCGAATTCTTCGCAGATACGAGGGAGTTACGCTTAAGACTTAAGCTCTCGTTTGGCGATCCGCCAGGGGCGGTTTCGCAATCTTGCGCATCGGCCCCCATGCCATCCCCGCACCCACAGAATCGCCCGGCCCGAAGACGAAAGCCTGGCTCGGATCGAGCCAAAGCCCCACTTTCGCGCCGGATTCCGCCGCATAAGGCCCGGTCGCGCGCGCCTGGAGCGTGCAGGGCGGCCCTTCCGACGGCGTTACATGGACTTTCACCAGCCGTGCGACGCCGATGAAACGGGATTCCTCCACCACGCCGGGAACGACCACATGGCGGGGTATGCCGCCATTCAACGGCACCATATTCAGGGATTCCGGCCGAAAAACCACCCGCACCGGACCGTCGGGCTGTCCCGGTGCCGGAATCGACCCAAAAATGGTCATCGCCACTTGATTGTGAGCAATCGCCTCCAATTCATTGATATTGGAGAAAAACTGCGCGGAGAACAGGCTGTTTGGGCGATTATAAATCTCGCTGGGTGGTCCGGCTTGAATCACCCTTCCCGCCTGCATCAGATAGATCCGATCCGCCATGAACATGGCCTCTTCCGGGTCATGGGTGACCAGGAGGGTGGCGGCGCCGGATAGTTTCAGCACCCGCAGCGTATCGTCGCGGATTTGCTCCCGGAGCCGCGCGTCGAGGCCGGAAAACGGCTCATCCAGCAGCATGATCGAAGGCTCGGGCGCGAGAGCCCGCGCCAGGGCCACCCGCTGCTGCTGGCCGCCGGAGAGCCGGTGCGGATAGGCCGCCGCGTAATCTCCCATGCCGACCTGGTCGAGGGTTTCCTGGATCCGGCCCCGGCGGATGCTCTCCGGCCGCCCGACCAGCCCAAAGCCAACATTTCCGGCGACGCTTAGATGCGGAAACAGGGCGAAATCCTGGAACATTAGGCCCACATGGCGGAGTTCCGGCGCCTCCGAGAGCCCATGGGCTCCATCCGCGACCGGTTCGCCGCGGATGCGAATCTGTCCGCGCTGTAGGGGTTCCAGCCCCGCCGCCAGGCGCAAAACGGTCGATTTGCCGCAGCCGGAAGGCCCGAGCAGGCAGACGATTTCGCCGGCGCCGATGGTCAGGCTGAAATCGGAAACGACATCGCGCTTGCCGTCATAGCTGTGGCTGACCCGCTCCAGCGTCAGAATATCGCCCGCCATGACCGATCGTCCCCGCGTCACCCCAGCATTCCTTCAACCGCCCCGCCGGTCCCCGGCCGCGAGCGGCTGATCGCACGGGAAAGCAGGATCACCGGCAGGATGCCGACCACGACGATGGCCAGGGCCGGGCCGGAGGCTTCGGCCAGGCGTTCGTCGGAAGCGAGGTTGTACGTGACGATCGCCAGGGTGTCGAAATTGAACGGCCGCAGCACCAGCGTCGCCGGCAGTTCTTTCAGCACATCGACGAATATCAGGATGCCGGCGGTGAGCAGGCTGCCGCGCATGATCGGCAGATGCACGTTCCAGAGCGTGCTGCCCGGCCCGCGCCCGAGGCTGCGCGCGGCGTGATCCATACTGCGCGTGATCTTGCCGAGGCTGGCCTCCACCGCATTGAGGCTGCCGGTCAGGAAGCGCACCAGATAGGCGAAGGTGACGGCGACCAGGGTCCCGCTGAGAATCAGTCCCGGGGAATGGCCGAAAGTGGCCCGCGCCCAGTGATCGACCGTATGGTCGAAGGCGGCGAAAGGCAACAGCACGCCGATCGCCAGCACGGTCCCGGGGATGGCATAGCCCATGCCGGCGATGCGCACCGCCAAAGTCGTCGCCGGCGTCGCATGGAGACGCAGCGCGTAAGCCAGGAACACCGCCAGGGCCACGCCGAGGATGGCCGCCAGGCCCGCCAGCACGAAGCTGTTGCGGATCAGCACCAGAAAGCTCAAGCGCCACCAATATTCCGTGTTGTTGAAGGCCCAGCCGATCAGCACCGAAGCCGGCGCGATGAAGCCGAACAGGATCGGCAGGCAGCAGCCGACGATGGCGCCGACCTTCAGCCAGCCGTGCAGCGGATAGCGCGGCAGCGGCCGATAGCGTGAGGTCGTATGCGCGAAGCTGCGCCGGCCGCGCGACCAGCGCTCCAGGCCGAAGACGATGAACACGAAGACGAGCAGCAGGGCCGCCAATTGCGTCGCCGCATCGACATCGCCCATGCCGCGCCAGATCCGATAGATGCCGGTCGCCATGGTATCGACGCCGAAATAGTAGACGGTGCCGAAATCGTTCAGCGATTCCATGATCGAAAGTGCTGCGCCGATCGCGAGGGCGGGACGTGCCAATGGCAGCGCCACGCGGAAGAAGCCCGCGGCTGGGGAACAGCCGAGGGTGCGGCTCACCTCAAGCACACAGCTCGATTGTTCGAGGAAGGCCGCCCGCGCCAACAGATAGACGTAAGGATAAAGCACCAGCACCAACATCACCACGGCGCCGGGCAGATTGCGCACTTCCGGAATCCATTTGAGCCCGTTCGGCATGCCGAGCGCGTCGCGCAAGGCGGTCTGCACCGGGCCGGCATAGTCCAGCAGGCCGACATATGTATAGGCGACCACATAGGCCGGCATCGCCATCGGCAGCAGCAGGGCCCATTCGAAGACGCGCCGGCCGGGAAAGCGGCAGAGCGTCACCATCCAGGCGGCGGGAACCCCGATGATCAGGACGCCGACACCGACTCCGACCATCATCAGCAGCGAGTTGGTGACGTAGCTGCCCAGCACCGTCTCGGCGAGATGCGCCCAGATATCCCCTTTCCGAAGAAAGACATGGGAAAAGACGGTGACGACCGGCGTCGCCACGGCGATGGCGATCAGCCAGACGGCGACCGTCCAGCCGCTGGGCCGTGAAAAGAGCGGACGTGCCCGCGCGCCGACCGTTAACTCTACCGAATTCGCCATATCCCGCCGCCGGTTAACAAACCGGGACGGAGCCTATTGCGAGCTATTCTGAATTGCAATTGGGTCAATAGTCGCGGGTAAATCCGCCACTATTGCCCTTCGCCACTATCGCTCTTGGGAGGTATCCGACTCCAGAGCGCGGGTTTCCGGCTCTTCCGTTTCGTCCGAAGCTGCAGCTTTGGAAGATTCACCCTCATCGGCGGGCTCATCTCCCGCGTCTTGCTCTTGCGCATGCTCATCCCCGACAGGTCCGGCCGATTCATCATTGCCGGATTCGTCGTCCGCGATACCGTGTTGTCGCAGCAATTCGCGCTCATAATCGTCGTCGGCCGGCTCGCCATCCTCAGATGCGGGGGCTGTCGGCTCCATGGATTCCGGGTCCAGACCATCGATGGATTGAGGCTCGCCGCGCAATTCCACGCCGGCTTCCTCAGCCTCGGCGTCCTCATCGGGCTGCAGATGGCCGGCGGAAGAGGCCTGGGTCGCCAGGGTCGAGATCGCCGAGCGGGAATCCAGCATGCCGGCTGCGCGCAATTCCTCGACACCGGGCAAGGCTTCGGTGCCCTCCAGGCCGAAATGCTCCAGGAAGCTTTCCGTGGTCGCCCAGGTGACCGGCCGCCCCGGCGTCTCGCGGCGGCCTTTGGGACGGATCCAGCCGATTTCCAGCAACAGATCCAGCGTACCCTTCGAGATGACCACGCCGCGGATCTCTTCGATCTCGGCGCGGGTCACCGGTTGGTGATAGGCGATGATGGCGAGACTTTCGATCGCCGCACGGCTGAGCTTGCGGCTGACCTTCCGCTCGATCTGCAAACGGGTCGCGAGATCCGAGGCCGTGCGGAACGCCCAGCGGTCCTCGATGCGGGTCAGGTTGACGCCGCGATTGGCATAGTAGTCCTTGAGCTCGTTCAGCAGACCCGTGAGATCGGTATCCTCGGGCAGGCGTGCCGCGAGCACCTTCTCGGTCAGCGGCTCGGGCGTGGCGAACAGCACCGCTTCGAGCAACCGCAGCAACTGGAATCTGTCTTCGCTCATAATCTCAATCCAAGTCTCAATTCATTTTAGAAGCTATTGCTTTACGCCGACGGCGAGTCCTGCGCCGGCTCGAGTCTGGGCTCGGCGCGCCGCAGATAGATCGGGCCGAATACGGCCTCCTGGCGCAATTCAATCCGCCCCGACCGGGCCATTTCCAGGCTGGCGGCGAAGGTGGCCGCCAAGGCCGCGCGATGTTGCAGCGGCGTATCCAGACCGTCGGGCAGGAAGTTGCGCAGAACGGTCCAATCCGGGATATGCCCCAGCATATCACCGATCCGCTTCAAGGCATCGTCCATCGAGAACAGGTTGAGCGGCGCGATCCGCAGCATGCCTTCGCGACGGCGGCCGGGATGCGTGCCGTAGGCTTTAAGGAGATCGAACAGCGTCACGTTCCAGACCGGCACATCGACGATCTTCGCCGGTTCCGGCTCGCCGCGGGAGAAGAAATCCAGCCCGAGCTGCGGCAGCGCCATCATCGCCTTGCCGGCTTTCTGCATCGCTTCCAGACGCTGCAACTGGAATGCGAGCGCGGCGGCCAGTTCGGCGCCGGAAGGCTCGCCATCGGAAGGCGGCTCGGGCAACAGCAGGCGCGATTTCAGATAAGCGAGCCAGGCCGCCATCACCAGGTAATCGGCGGCGATCTCCAGGCGCAGGCGACGCGCCCGCGCGATGAAGGCGAGGTACTGGTCGGCGAGCTCAAGAATGGAGATTTTGCGGAGATCGACCTTCTGGTCGCGGGCCAGAGCCAGCAAAGCGTCAATCGGGCCTTCGAAACCGTCGAGATCCAATACCAGCAAGTCGTCATTGGCCGAAGGCTGGGGATTTTCCTCGAAATCATCGCCGGCGGGCTTTGTCGGCTCAGGCGGATTCCCGGGCTCGGAAGTTGGGCCGGCGCCCTCCTCCTCGTCCCTCGGATTCTCGTCGTCCCAGCCTGCCGTCCAATGCACCATAGCTATACCAATGTGTCGCCGAGCCCGGTCAGGTGCCCGATCACCATGCGCACATAGCTGGAAGCCGGGCCTAAAATCCAGCCCAAAATGTCGATATCCACACCCATTTGCGGCCCGATCAAACGAGGCAAAAAGATCAATGCAATCAATATCAACATGCCATAGCGCTCGGTCTGCTTGAACGGAATGGCAAGCCGCGTCGGCAGCAGCGCCGCAAGAACGCGGCCGCCGTCCAGCGGCAGCAAAGGCAGCAGGTTGAAAAGCGCCAGCACCACGTTGATCAGCACCGAATAGAACAGCACCTGCCGCGCCCAATCATAGGCCACCGCCGGCAAAAAGGGCGTGACATACATCAGCAGCGCCGAGATCACGGCGAGGATAAGATTGCTGCCGGGACCGGCCGCCGCGACCAGCACCATGTCACGACGATAGCTGTGGAACCGGTTGGGGTTGATCGGCACCGGCTTGGCATAACCGAACAGGAAGCCGCCCGCGAAAAACATCATCAGCGGGAGGAGGATCGTCCCGAACGGATCGATATGTCGCAACGGATTGAAAGTGATCCGCCCCATGCGATAGGCGGTTTCGTCGCCGCAGCGCCAGGCGACGAAACCGTGGGCGGCCTCGTGGATCGTGATGGCAATCAGCACTGGCAGGGCCAGCACAGAAATCGCCTGGATCGTGTCTTGGATATTGCCGTTCATGGTCTCTCGCCTTCATCGCACTGCCGATCGCCCTAGGGCACATCCCTTCGGGCCCGGCCTGCGATCAGGCCATCAGCTCTGCCAACTCTTCCGCCAAGTCCGCCGGGTCGAAATCGGGTTCCCTGTTCACCCTTTGCCGGCCCCGCTCATATCGATATCGGGCGGCCGAAGACAAGGGGCCGCATCCCGCCGAAACGAGGCGCATCTCATCCAATTTGCCGTTGCAGTGCAATGCGATATCGCAGCCCGCGGTGATAAGACGGGCTGCCAGGTCGTCCAGTGAACCCTGAAGAGCTTTCATCGACATGTCATCGGAGATCAGCAATCCGGCAAAGCCGATCTCGCCGCGAATTACTTCCGCGATCACTTTAGACGACAAAGTCGCCGGTAAGTCCGGATCGATCGATTTGTAAAGCAGATGCGCGGTGATGCCCCAGGGCAGGTCGTTGAGCTTGCGGAAAGGGACGAAATCGGCTTCCGCCAGCTCGTCGAAATCGGCGTCAATCCTGGGCAGTTCGAGATGGCTGTCCGAAGTCGCGCGGCCATGTCCGGGAATATGTTTGATGACCGGCACCACGCCGCCCGCCATCAATCCTTCCGCCGCGGCCCGGCCGAGATCGGCCACCAGATAGGGATCGGCGGCGAAGGCGCGGTCGCCGATCGCGCCGGTGGTCTCGCTGCGCCGCAGATCCAGCACCGGCGTGCAATCGACATTGATGCCGACATCGCGCAACTCGCCGGCAAGCAGTTCATGATTGATACGCACGGCGGTCGCCGCACGGGCGCGATCGATCTGGGCGAGCTCGCCGAACCGCGCCGCCGGCGGCATGGCCCGCCAATGCGGCGGTTTCATGCGGGCCACCCGTCCGCCTTCCTGGTCGATCAGGATTGGAGCGTCGTCGCGGCCGACGGATTCGCGCAGATCGCTGGTCAGGCGTCGTAGCTGCTCGGGATCCGCGACATTGCGGGCGAACAGGATGAAGCCGAGCGGATCGGTCTCGCGAAAGAAATTGCGCTCATCCGGCAGCAGTTCGGTGCCGGCGCAGCCGAAGATCGCCGCCAGGGTCACGCTTCGGTTCTCGAGAAATCAGCGCGCGACAATACAGTCCTGTTTCAGCGCCGACAGTTTGGCGCAGAGCTGCTTCGCGGTCGCCTTATCCGTCAGCGGCCCGGCCTGAATCCGGTAATAGGTGACGCCGGAGCGATCCACTTTCTGGATATTGAGCGAAAGCGCGCCCAGGAGATCGGGGTGCGCCTTTTGCAGCTTCGCCCACTGGGTTTTCGCCGCCGCTTCCGATCGCACCGCCGCAAGCTGGACCCGCGCGCTGCCGGTGGAAACCGGCTTCGGAGCGGTTGTCGGCGCCGTCGCCGGGGCAGCAGCGGTCTGGGTCTCCGCCGGCTTCGCGGCTGGCTTGGTCGCCGGCTCGGCCTTTGCAGGTTCGGGTGCCGCGGTCTGCGCCACCGGAGCCGTCGCGGTCGCCGAATTCGAGGCGGGCACCGCGGGAGCGGAAACGCTCGGAATGGCCGGTGCCGAGACGCTGGGGATGCCACTCGCCGCCCCGGCTTGATCGGTTTGCGATTGATCGGCCTGAGATTGACCAGGCTGGGATTGGCCAGCTTGCTGTTGATCGGTCGGTGCCGTCGGCTGGGCGGCTTGGGTCTGATCCGTCGCCGGCGCTGGCGGAGCTGGCGGCGTCTCCGTCACGGATGGCGCGGTCGGGGCCGCACTGGCCTGCGTATTCTGCTCCCCGGCCGGCGGCGCGACAGGCTGCTCGGGCGGCGGCAGAACCGTGGCATTGCTCTCGCTGTTGGTGGTGGCGGCCGGTTGGCCGCTCGCCAGATTGTCGAGAATCTGGACGTTCTGGTTCGGCACCTGCATGCCGCCCTCATCGGCGGGCTTCACCTTCTCCGGCGACGTGTCCGCGGTGATGACCGGCGGCGGTCCTTCCATGCCGCGGTTATGCAGGAATATCCAGCCGGCGCCGACCACGATCACCAGAACCGCGACCGATGCCATGATGCGATTGCGGCGCTTGCGGCGGCGGTCATTGGTTTCGAGATCTTCGTCCAAGGCCCCAAGCGGCGGCGGCGATGCCGGCGGCACCTCCATGCCAGCCAACAGATCCGGCTGCTCACCCGTGGGACGCTCACCCATGGAACGCTCGGCCGCCAAGGTCGGCTCGACACGGTTGGATTCGATCCGGGCCGCGTCACCACGAACCGCTTCGAGGCGGGCGGGGTCGATGCGTCGACCGGCAAGGAAGCCCAGGCTCGCTGGCTCGTCCGTCTTCGGCTCCAAGGGCGCCTTGGCGTCCGGCGCCCTCATGTCGCTGGGCGCAGCGCCCAGAGTGGGCTCCATGGGGCGGGCCGGATCGAAGGACCGGTTCGCCGTCAGTCCACGCGATTCTTCGGGGGCACGGACAGGGCCTGCGGGCAGGGAGATCACAGGCCCCAGCTTCGGCTCCGGTGCTTCCGTTGCCGGCTTCGGCGCCATGGCGGGGGTCGCGCTGGAACCCAGCTCACCGCGCAGGCGGCTCAGGGCGGCGGCGACATTGGCCTGGATCTGTTCCGGTTTGGGCTTTTCTGCTGCACTCATGGTCTTTCCTCCGGACTCATGACCTCCCGAACCGGCGAAATCCCCAAATTTCCGACGGTCGGGTGGCCAGCCCCGCTGGCGGTCGCACATCCCCCGATGGCGATCGATAGAACCAATTTACAGTCGAGTCGGTCAAGGAAAAGCCCCTCCACCGGGCTCAGGTTAATCAAATAATCACCGGATTCTGTTGGGCTTTTTAGGCATCGAGGGGGCACCAAGATGGCTTTTTCAGGGCGCGGATTCAGTCTGTGGCCCCGGTCAGCCTGCGATGCGTCGCGAAGGCGAAATTGTCGGTCATGCCGGCGATATAGTCGGCGATCACCCGGGCGGTTTTCGCCTCCCCCGCGGTTCCGATCTCGGCCTGCCAATCCTCGGGCAAAAGCGTCGGATCGGCGAGATGGCGCTCGAAGAGATCGGCCACCACCGCCTTCGCGCGATCGGTCATCTCGGTCACCACCGGATGCCGATACATGCGCTGGAACAGGAAGCGCTTCAGCCCCAGGTCATTGGCGCGCATCGCTTCCGAGAAAAGCGCCACCGGCTGGCCAAGCGCCCGCACCTGCCTCGAGGTCGTGATCTTCGACGCCGCAATCCGGCGCTTGGTCTCGACAATCACGTCGGTGACCATCTCGCCGATCATGCGGCGGACCGTTTCATGAATGGCACGGCCGGTTTCGAGATCGGGATGGAGCGAGCGAACCTCGGCAACGACCGGCCCCGCGAGCGGCACATCGGTGAGATCGTCCAGGGCGAAGAGACCCGCCCGCAGGCCGTCGTCGATATCGTGGTTGTTGTAGGCGATATCGTCCGCGACGGCCGCGACCTGGGCTTCGGCGCTGGCAAAGCCACCGAGCTCCAAATCCCAGCGCGCCGAAAAATCAGCGATGGTGCGCGGCACCGGCTTCGCCTTGGCCTTCGCACTGGCCGCAGGCCCCGTCAGCGGGCCGTTGTGCTTGACGATGCCTTCCAGGGTTTCCCAGCTCAAGTTGAGCCCGTCGAATTCCGCATAACGCCGCTCCAGCATGGTTAGCACGCGGAAGGTCTGCTCGTTGTGATCGAAGCCGCCGAAAGGCTGCATGCAGTGGTCGAGCGATTCCTCACCGGCATGGCCGAAGGGCGGATGGCCGAGATCGTGCGCCAGCGCCAGCGCTTCGGCCAGATCCTCATCAAGGCCGAGGGCGCGGGCGATCGAGCGGGCGATTTGCGCGACTTCCAGGCTGTGCGTGAGGCGGGTGCGATAGTGATCGCCTTCATGCAGCACGAAGACCTGGGTCTTGTGCTTCAGCCGGCGGAAAGCCGTCGAATGGATGATCCGGTCGCGGTCGCGTTGGAAGACCGAACGCGTTGCGCTCTCGGGCTCGGCGATCAGCCGGCCACGGCTGGCATTCGGGTCGGAGGCATAGGGCGCGCGGGGTACCGGATGATAAGCCATGGCGGGAAATTAGAGCACTCGGCTTGCCAAAGTCACGTCCACGGAGTCAGGTTTCTTCGATGACGAACCCCACCGAAGATGACACGGAGCGCTGCCACACCGGGCATTGTCTCTGCGGGCAGATCCACTATCGGGCCAAGGGCGATCCGATCTGGACCGCCTATTGCCATTGCGAGAGCTGCCGGCGGGCAACCGGGGTTCCGGTGACCGCTTTTGCTTGTTTCCCAGTGGAAAACTTCACTTTCGAGGGCGGGCCTGCCCGCTATGAGAGCTCGCCGGGGGTGATCCGGACGTTCTGCCCACGTTGCGGCACGCCCCTCACCTATGAAGCGGCCGATCTGCCGGGGGAAATCCACCTGCTTTTGGGCAGCGCCGACCGGCCGGACGCCATGGTTCTGGCGCCCAAGAAGCACTTTTTCCATGAAGAGCGGGTTTCGTGGGTGGATATCGGTCCCGATTTGCCGCTGCACAAGCCCGCGGACTAAGGTTACGGGCCGTTTAAATACCGGTTTAAATATTGGCCCGGTTTGACATTTCCGCCCGCCGAACCCAATTATAGGGACAAGTCGAGAACGATATTGGATAGCTGACCATGAATGACATGACGCCCCCCGCTTCGCGTGAGGTCGGCCTCACCGCCAGCGCGGCCCGCCGCATCGGCGAGCTGATCGCCCAGGAAGGTGATTCCAGCCTGATGCTGCGCCTCAGCGTGTCCGGTGGCGGATGCTCCGGTTTCCAATACGGATTTTCCTTCGACAACAACCAACAGACCGACGACCATCTCTTCGAGCGCGACGGCGTGAAAATGGTGATCGACGATACCTCGCTCGATCTGCTCGCCGGCGCCGAAGTGGATTTCGTGGAAGATCTGGTGGGCTCGGCTTTCCAGGTGCGCAATCCGAATGCGACATCCTCCTGCGGCTGCGGGAGCTCGTTCGCCGTCGCCTGATCCGCGGCCGGCGCCTTCTCGGCATTACCACTCAAAAAACGGACTGGCCCGCGTGATCAAAGTTGCGTCGTTCAACGTGAACTCGCTGCGGGCCCGGATCGGGAATGTCCTTGCCTGGCTCAAGGAGGCCAATCCCGACGTCGCGCTGTTCCAGGAGATCAAGTGCCTGGAGAGCGAGTTCCCGCGCATGGAGATCGAAGACCTCGGCTACAACGTCGAGGCGGTCGGGCAAAAGACCTATAACGGCGTCGCCATTCTCTCACGCCGGCCCTTCATTACCGAAGAACGGAAACTGCCGGGCGGCGATGGCGATGAGCAAGCGCGCTATATCGAGGCCGTCATCGATGTGCCGGAAGGCAAGCGCTTCAAGGCGCTGCGCGTCGCCTCGATCTATCTGCCGAACGGCAATCCGGTCGGTACCGACAAATTCCCCTACAAGCTCGCTTGGCTCGACCGCCTGAACCGGCATGCCGCCAAGCTGCTCGAGCTCGAAGAGCCGACGGTGCTCGGCGGCGATTACAACGTCATCCCCACCGAGGACGATGTCTACGATCCCGTCGCCTGGGCGGGCGATGCCCTGTTCCGCCCGGAAACCCGCTCGGCATTCTTCAGCCTGCTGAACCAGGGCTACACGGAGGCCTTCCGCGCACTGCACAGCGAGAAGCATCGCTACACTTTCTGGGATTACCAGGCCGGTCGCTGGCAGCGCGACGAAGGTCTTCGCATCGACCATCTCCTGCTCTCGCCCCAGGCCGCGGATTTGCTCAACGAATGCGAAATCGACCGCAGCCCCCGCGAAAAAGAGAAGCCCTCCGACCACACGCCGATCTGGTGCAGCCTGGATCTCTAAGCCTCCCTGCGACGATTCAAATGTTCACGCAGCGGAAGATCCCGAGCAGGATATATTCGCCCAGCAACAGGAGAACGTGATTGAACCAGGATGAAGTCCGCAAGCGCGCCTTCGCCATGCCCTTGAC
This sequence comes from Dongiaceae bacterium, assembly GCA_036499865.1. Taxonomy (GTDB): domain Bacteria; phylum Pseudomonadota; class Alphaproteobacteria; order Dongiales; family Dongiaceae; genus Dongia. The sequence continues at coordinate 13,535 of DASYDA010000503.1, forward strand.
CAGCCCGGCCTTTCCGCCCGGCCCTTACCGCTTCATCGATCGCGAATACCTGATCATCACCTATCGCACCGATCCGCAGAAGTTGCGGGAACTGGTGCCCGAGCCGCTCGAGATCACCGAGCCGCATGTCAAATACGAGTTCATCCGGATGCCGGATTCCACCGGCTTCGGCGACTACACGGAAACCGGCCAGGTCATCCCGGTTTCGTTCCAGGGACGCAAGGGCGGCTATACCCATTGCATGTTCCTGAACGACGAACCGCCGATCGCCGGCGGCCGCGAACTCTGGGGCTTCCCAAAGAAGCGCGGCGATCCCTCGCTGAAGGTCGAAGTGGATACTTTGGTCGGCAAGCTGGATTACGGCCCGGTGCGGGTCGTCACAGGAACCATGGGCTACAAGCATCGCGGTGTGGATCTGAAGGCGGTCGCGCAAACTTTGGCCGCGCCGAATTTCCTGCTGAAGATCATGCCGCATGTGGACGGCACGGCACGCATCTGCGAGTTGGTGGAGTATTATCTGGAGGACGTGACCGTGAAAGGCGCCTGGACCGGTCCCGCCGCTTTGTCCCTACAGGCCCACGCGCTGGCGCCGGTGGCGGAACTGCCGGTGCTGGAGATTATCTCAGCGACACATATCCTCACCGATTTGACGCTGGGGCTTGGCAAGGTGGCGCATGATTATCTGAAGTAGCGACGGCACTCGGGATCGCACCCAGCGCTGGCTCCTGAACATCCCGGCTGCATCACCTCAAGGTGCGGTCTTATAGACAACTACGACATCATCCAGCTTATCGGCTTTGAATCGAATATCGGCCCAGGACTCGTGCGTGAGTTCGAGGGTATGCGCGTCACGCCAGTTGAGGGCCACGAAAGGTCCGCCCCATGACGTCGATTCACCACCCTCGCTTTCATTGGCAATAAAGACATTCCCACCATCGTCAGGCAGCGTCGCGCCTCCTTCCAGTACCGAGACCTGTGAGGAGAACCCGGTGGTGGCACCGCAATCGCGCTCGAACAAAACCGCCTTCACCGCACGATCGGGTGAGAATGCCGTCGCGACGATCTTATTGCCGCATATATCGTCGAAGCTGGTAAGCATCCAGTAACCGAGCACGCCGATCAGAAGAATGATTGCTGTTAACGAACCCAGCGCGATCATCCCGACCTTAAGCCGCCGCATAAAGCCGCACCCTACCCCGCCAAGCTCTTCCCCGCCGAGCCCAGATCCACGAAGGCCTCTTTCAGCCGTTCCACCATGCCCTTCTCGCCGATGCGGAGCCATTTGCGCGGGTCGTAGAGTTTCTTGGTGGGCTTGCCGGAAGTGGGATCGACCTGGTGCTGGAAGGCCGCCGGATTCTCCAGCACAAACTCGCCGACGGAAGACGCGAAAGCGAACTGCGTGTCGGTGTCGATGTTCATCTTGAAGACGCCATAGGAGACCGCTTCCGCGATCTTCTCCTTCTCGGAACCCGAGCCGCCGTGGAAGACCAGGTTGAGCGGTTTCTCCGGCGTCTGGAATTTCGCCCGCACCATGTCCTGGGATTGCTTCAGGATTTCCGGCCGCAGCTTCACGTTGCCCGGCGCATAGACGCCGTGGACATTGCCGAAGGAAGCCGCCACGGAAAAGTGCCCGATCATCGAGAGCATCTTGAAGGCCTGCGTCACGTCCTCGGGCTGGGTATAGAGCTTGGCGTTATCGGCGCCGTCGTGCTCCGCGCCGATGCCGTCCTCCTCGCCGCCGGTGACGCCGAGTTCGATTTCCAGGCTCATGCTGAGCGGCGACATGCGCTTCATGATGCGCGCGCAGGTTTTCAAATTCTCTTCCAGCGGCTCTTCCGAAAGATCCAGCATATGCGAGCTGAACAGCGGCTTGCCGGTCCGTTTATGTTCCTCTTCGCTATGGCCGATCATGTCCTCGACCCAGGGTACCAGCTTCTTGTTGGCATGATCGGTGTGCAGCACCACGCATATGCCGTAATGCCTGGCGAGGAGATGCGCGTGCCGCGCGGCGGAAACGGCGCCCAGGACGCGGGCCTTGTGCTCGTCCGGCATGCCCTCGCCGGCGAAGAAGCGCGCGCCGCCGTTGGAAAGCTGGATGATGACATCGGATTTGCTCGCGGCTGCGGCTTCCAGCACGGCGTTCAACGCGTTGGTGCCGGTGACGTTCACCGCCGGCAGCGCATAGCCACCTTCCTTACAAGCGGAGACCAGGCTGCGATAATCCTCGCCGGTGACGATGCCCGCCGGAAGCCGGACCGGCGGTTTTCCCGCCACGGAACCGCTATTTGCCGCTTGTAATGCACCGGTCACACTCGATCTCCTTGAAAAGCGATGGTTCCCGCCTCATTTTGTCAGGCGCTAACCCTCATTCCTAGCATCTTTCGTTTCCGTTCCCGCTGCGGCGCTCCGCCTAAGCGGATAAATTTTCCCACAATCGCGCCTTCTGCGCGGTCTTCTTCATCGGAGTCGATCATGAAATACAATCAATTGGGCCGCACCGGGCTGCTGGTTTCCGAACTCTGTCTCGGGACCATGACCTTCGGCGGCAAGGGCTTCTGGCAGGCGATGGGCGCCCTCGGCCAAAGCGCCGTCGATCAGATCGTCAAAGGCGCCCGCGACGCCGGCATCAATTTCATCGACACCGCGGATGTCTATTCCGACGGTGAATCGGAAACCCTCCTCGGCCAATCCATCAAATCTTCCGGCATCAAGCGCTCGGATGTGGTGCTCGCCACCAAGGCCTATGGCATCATGGGGCCTGGCCCGAACGATCGCGGCTCCTCGCGCGGTCATCTCATGGATGCCGTCGCCGCCAGCCTCAAGCGGCTGAACACCGATTACATCGATCTCTATCAGGTGCATGCCTTCGACACCGTGACCCCGATCGAGGAAACCCTGCGCGCACTCGACGATTTGGTCTCGCGCGGCATGGTGCGTTATATCGGCTGCTCCAACTGGGCGGCCTGGCAATTGATGAAGGCGCTGGGCATTTCCAAGCACCACGGCTTCGCCCGTTTCGAGACCGTCCAATCCTTCTACACCATCGCCAGCCGCGACCTCGAGCGCGAGATCGTGCCGCTGCTGAATGACCAGAAGGTTGGCCTCATGGTCTGGTCTCCCCTCGCCGGCGGCTTGCTCGCCGATAAGGGCAATGCGCAGGGCTCGCGGCGTGCCACCTTCGATTTCCCGCCGGTGGACCTGCCGCGCCTCGACAAGTGCCTCGAGGCGATGCGGCCGATTGCGAAGGCGCATGGCGTCTCCGTGGCGCGCGTGGCGCTCGCCTGGCTGCTGGCGCAGAAGCATGTCACCAGCGTCATCATCGGTGCCAAGACCGACGAGCAGTTGAAGGACAACATCGCCGCCACCGAGCTCACCCTGCGCGACGAGGAACTCGCGGCCTTGAACGAAGCCAGCGCCATGCCGGCGGAATATCCCGGCTGGATGATCGCCCGCCAAAGCGCCAACCGCCTTGGCGGCACTTACCTCACGCCGCCGCCGCTGCCG